>JBGCEX010000049.1:0-12387 GCA_045106635.1 Rickettsiaceae bacterium
TTTTCCAAGCATTCTTGGGTCAGTAATTTCTTCTATCATTGTTAATATCTTCATCTTTTACAGCTGCATAAAAGAATCAATTATTATCTTAATATTACATTAATTGCTAATACTAAATTTCATGCAATCGCCCTGAGCTCATGGTGGTGCCAATGAAGCTGTAATTAACATGTTAGAAGAAATAGGATCGATTGATCATATTCCAACTTATATCAAGCGTGCAAAAGATAAAAATGATAATTTTCGTCTCATGGGTTTTGGTCATAGGGTATATAAGAGTTACGATCCTAGAGCAGCTGTACTTAGAGATACTTGTAAAGAAGTTTTGGAAGAACTAGGACAATTAAAAGGGAATCCGATGCTTGAAGTAGCTATGGAACTTGAAAAAATAGCTCTGAATGATGAATATTTTATTGAAAGAAAATTATACCCAAATGTCGATTTTTACTCTGGTTTAATATATAAAGCTATGGGTATACCATCTTCAATGTTTACAGTATTGTTTGCAGTAGCAAGAACCACTGGCTGGGTTTCTCAATGGAAAGAAATGTGGGAAGATCCAGAATTTAAAATTACAAGACCACGTCAACTATACACTGGCCATGTTAAAAGAAGTGTATAGTAACAATAAACTCTTTTAACAGATTATTTTTTAGGGTTGTTACTCATGGAAATAAATTCTCTGGTTTTTGCAAGTCTTGCAAATCTTGCAAATGCAAAAATTATTGAATCAATAAACCCATCAAACCCAAAAATAAAATAACGTCGTATTATAAATGCTTTTAAAAAACATAATGGTAACTCGCAAGTTATGCGGAGTAGAGATGGTTTTCGTGAAAGCGAAACCATATCCTTGGCTTGTTGGCCAGAATAAAAATTAGCCTTGTTTATCAATTGCTCTATCGAGGTGGCTGATCTGTGATAAGCGGGATGCTTAAAACTATATACTATATTCTTTTTTGCTACTAATTCACTATTAAAGGTTACTGCATCATGAGTTGTAGTTTTCTTAGTATTAGAAAAACTACAAAATTTACGATTATACAATCTTATAAATCGATTAGCTGGAGCAAATAATCTAGCTTCCTTATCATTCCTATGTAAAATAACAAAGTTTATATCATATGCATTAAAATCGTTATAGCTAGGTATGTTGAATGTATGTCTTATTTCTTCTTGTAATTGATTAGTCAATTCCTCGTCAGCATCAACATTCAAAATCCAATCATGTTTGCATAATGATTCAGCAAATGATTTTTGTTTTACATATCCAGGCCATTCATTAAATATAACTTTTGCTCCAAGTTTTTTAGAGATTATTACAGTATCATCGGTGCTTCCACTATCAACAACTATAATTTCATCAACAATATTTCTAATACTATTAATAGCTTTTTCAATTCTGTGTGCTTCATTTTTAGTAATAATAAATGCAGAAATTTTTATCATAATTTTTGTTTTATTCCCTAGCTAAAGGCAAAATGAACGAAAAGGTTACCCCTTTTTTGTCATTACATCTTGCCCAAATTTCTCCTTTATGTAACTCCATTACTTTTTTGCACAATGCAAGACCAAAGCCTCTTCCTCCAGCAGGAGTCTTTGTTAAAGAACTAACTACTGATGTCTCAAAAATATCTATTAGCTCATTCTCTGGTATTCCTATACCTGCATCACTAATACTAAATTTTATTCCATCAAATTGCTTGCTTAAAGTTATAGATATGAGCCCTTCTTTACAATACTGAAGTGCATTAATGATCATATTATCTATAGTCATGGTCATATACCATTGATTACAATTAGTTATTACATCATTTTCAATTTTTAATTCGAATTCTTGTAAATTATCATTATCTTCAGTGTATAATTTTTTGCAATAACTTACTCTTTCGTATATTAGTTTACTTAAATTAACATTATTAAATTCTATTGTATGCTCTATGGAAGATAACTTAGATAAATTCAATACATTGTTTATTAAACTACTCAAACGCTCAGAACTTTGAGAAATATCTTTAACAGCTTTATAACGCTGTTCCTCTGTTAATACATGATAATTTTCATATAAGACTTGACATAAACTGCTAATACCTAATATAGGAATCCTTGATTCATGTTCTAAATTACTTAAAAACTCCTGCTTTACATTCAATGAGTTGCTTAGTTCTTTTTTTTGAGACTGCATTTGATTTTGCAGATATTCATTTTTTATTCTAGATAACTTTTGTAGATCTTGTGTTGGCTTTAAAAAGAGAATTATTGAGCTACTAACTAACAAAAGTAAATAAATAATTTTAAATTGTGATAGAGTAAAACTAGTATCTCCTTCAACTACTATATAATTTGAATAACAAAAACTAACGAAACACACACCTATTACAATATTAATGAATGACCACTGCCACCTGGTAAGAGAGGATATAACCATAATATTTACCATGAACACTACTAATTGAATTTCTGAAAAATTACTGATTAGCGCCATTAAGAAACCAAAACAGATTAATACAAAAAACATAATAGAGTTCAAAAACACAGCGATTAGATTAGTGTTTTTCCAACTTGCTAGCCATAGTGGATAAGTCATAAGAATTGTAGAACTAAACAAAGTTATTGGATAGAATATATTAAGAAGTTGTGAATATTGTGTTTGATATTCACTATCTAAAGTATGAGCACTACTAAAACTAGAAATCATTACAAAAACTCCAAGTAGTGCTATTAAACTTTCGCCTCTAGGATAATTATCTTTAAAAATCTTAACTAAACTAAAATTCTTTAGGCCTGATAAAAACTTTTGAAATCTCATCTTTCTCATTCTGCGAATAGTAACAAGCTCTGTATCATCTTTAATACCTACCCATCCGCCTGGTTGATTAAAAAGATAATGGCTAGCAAAAAGAACTAGAAGGTTAGCTAACATTCCAACAAAAATATTGTTAACATCTGGTACATCTAATACAAAATTTCCAACCACTATAGTGATAAATCCTGCTGCCATACCTAATAAAACTGATTTTTGTGTACTTCTAAAACCAAAGATTGCCATAATAAAAGGCACGCTAACAATTGGCATATACACTAATTCAGTTATAATTAACAACTCCAGTAAACTTCCCTCATGCAATGATAATACAAGCGATAAAGCACCAATGACCCAAGAAGCTATCCGAGTAGAAAATAGCTCATTCTTGATCATTTTTATTTTCAATGGCTTGCAAAAATCGTGAACTATAATAACTGCTGTAGAATTTATACATGAATCCACTGTAGACATTATCATTGCCAGAATTCCAGCTAAAGTAGCTCCCTTTAATCCTATGTAAGTAGAATTTAAAACCACTTGCTTAACTACATCATCAGCTTGTAAATCAGGACTAATTGATAAAGTTAATATGCTAATCCAATTGATAATTATTTCAAAAAATAAACAAGTAATTGCTGCTATTACAAAAGATTTAGCAACTTGTTTAGTATTCCTCGCCATGCTAATCCTTTGAAACATAGATGGCCCAATCCCTGGAACAATAAAAAGTAAAAACAAAAGAAGTTGTTTAAATGCTAATGGGTTTGAAAAATCAAAAACTTTTCTATAATCAAATAATGGACTAGTACTCACAGTATTTTTTATAACATCAAGATTATCTATGCTGGTTAGCAAAACATATGCTATTATTGGTATTACAACGCCAAAAGTAAAAAATTGAATTACGTCTGTAAATATAACAGATTGAATGCCCCCTATAGCCGAATACATTGTTACTATAAATGTTGCAGCTATAATACCATAGACGCCAGGAATACCTAATGCATACTCGAAAATTAGGCCTGCTAATTTTAATTGCACTCCTATTAAACCAGCCGTTCCAATTATACTTGCTACAGCTGTAATCACTCTAACACGTTCACCAAACAAACCGCCCATAGCATCAGCTATTGAAAGTTTACCTAAAAATTCTTTCATTCTTGGGGCGAAAACCAATCCTATAATTAAAAGATATATGGGATCACCTAAAGCAATCCACATAGCATATAATCCTTTGCTATAAGTTTCAAAAATATTACTATAAAAAAACTCCCCGCTAACCCATGTAGCAACTATTGTTGCTACAAGTGTTGCAGTACTGAACTTTCTATTACCTACAGTATATTCCTTAATGTTTTTGACACCATGGCTAGAAGAAAGTCCAAAATATAAATTTGCTAATAAAAAACCAATAAAGATAATACTATCTATGCTAAATATCATTATACAATTTTACTAATTAAATAAATATCATTCCATTATAAACGTTACATAACCTTTGTCAAACATATCAGGCATTTTTTAATCTAAAATTGAGTTGGCCTTAATACTAATTCAATTTTAGATTAATCATTAAAATGAATGATTTTAACCAAGTCCAAGGCTTTTTGGTTTGATGTATTTTAACCACAGATCTATCATTAATTTTGTAATAATTAATGCTCCATACATTGAACATATAATTCCTATCGTCAGAGTAACAGCAAAACCCTTTGTTGCCCCAACCCCAAATGTATATAACAAGAATGCTGCTATTAAGGTTGTGATATTTGAATCCATGATTGTTGCAAAAGCTGACTCAAACCCTATTTTTACGGAGTATAAATTAGAACAACCTTTAGCAAGCTCTTCCCTTATTCTTTCATAAATAAGAACATTAGCATCAACTGCCATACCGATTGTCAGAATGATACCGGCAATACCAGGTAATGTTAGAGTGGCTTGTAACATTGATAATAGCGCTAGAATAAAAAATAAATCTATTATAAGGGTAATGTTAGCAAAAATACCAAGAATACCGTATGACAGAGTCATAAACACAACTACTAGCAAAAAACCTGTTAGAGCTGCTACTTTTCCAGATTCAATTGAATCTGTACCAAGATTTGGCCCTATCGTTCTTTCTTCAACTACTTTTAATTGAGTTGGTAAAGCCCCAGCTCGGAGTAAAAGAGCAAGTTCAGAGGCTGAATCAATGGTAAAATTACCAGAAATAATACCGTCACCTCCTAAAATAGGTTCATTAATTACAGGATCACTAAGAATTTTACCATCTAAAATAATAGATAGCCTTTTTCCACGGTTTTTACTTGTTATTTCAGCAAACTTTTTTGCTCCAATATGGTTGAAAGAAAAACTTACAGCAGGCATTGAATCTTTATTAAAAGAAACAAAAGCACTATTTAACTCATCTCCACTAACAATAATTTTCTTCTTAACAACTATTATTTTTTCCACATCACCTTTTTCAGATTTAACAATCATTGAGCCATTTGGAATATAACCATTATCCACTTTTTTAATATTAGCTGTTTCATCAACTAAGTGAAATGTCAGCTTGGCGGTTTTACCAAGAAGGTTTTTGAGTTTTGCGGGATTCTCTTCTCCTGGAACCTGAAGTAAAATATTTTTGACCCCTTGTCTATGTATTACTGGTTCTTTTGTCCCGTTACTATCAACACGCATTCTTACAATCTCAATAGATTGGTCAATTACTTTATCCTGCAATTGATTTAATTGATATTCGTCATAACTAATTGTTACAGTATTATTAACAATGCCAATATCGAGATTTTCATCAATTTTTCTAACAATTTTTTTTATTTCTTTAAAATCATCAGTTGATCTTATATCAAATTTTACGTTAGCTTTATTACTTACTAAGTTTTTATAACCAAGTTTTTCTTGGCGTAAGTATTTTTTCAAGGCCTCAGCAATAGATTGTCCAACGCCATCTAAGTAACCTTCAAAATCAACATCAAGCAATAAATGAGACCCCCCGCGTAAATCTAAACCCAAATTTACTTTATCCCCTGGCAACCAATCATATTTTTTGTCAGTAAAGTTTGGTATTACATATATTACTGTAATAATACTAAGTAAAATTGTTAATATTATTTTCCAACTAGATATTTTGTGCATGATTTTTTTATTTAGCCGATTAGTTATGAATATTTGGTGATGAACATCTATACATTCTCCAGTGGATTATAAAGAAAATTAACACTGTAATAAGCCAAGTAATACAGTTTATAACGCTACTAATTGAATCAGCTTTAACTTCTTCTATATAATCTCCTCTAGCAGCAATTCTTTTTTCTTCTATTAGTTTAGCGCTAAATGATTGCCATTTTTCTTGACTATTAGGGTTAGTCTGATTCTGATGATCAATATATTTCTCATCGCTCACAAACCTATTTAACTGATTTTTATATTTGTATTCTACAAATATTATGTTTGTTGTGCTGATAAGCATAACACCAATAGTGACCATCATTACTATAGAGGCTACTAAACATATAATCAAACAATATACTTGAGTTAAATTTTTAAACATTGCTTTACAGAATAAATTTCCTTATCACAGCTATATTTAGTTGCTTTTTCTACTTTTTACTTGAGTTACCCTTCTTTTTCTCAGTAGCTTTAATAGCTTTTACTTCTTCTTTTTTTGTTCTACTTAATATATCAGAAATTGATGTTTTCAAAATTTTGATTTCAACATCTTTAGCAATAGATAGTAATACTGTATTATCACTATCATTAATTTTACTAACAATTCCAATAATTCCAGAAGTAGTTAGAATTTCTTCACCTTTTTTTACTCCTGAGACAACTTCTTGTTGAGCACGACGACGCTTTTCTTGTGGTCGAATTAAAAGGAAGTAAAAGACAGCAAAAATTAAGACCATTGGAACGAGACTTGTCCAACTACTTCCTATTGATTCTGGTGCTTGTGGCAATGCATCACTATCTTGAAGTGTTATAGTATCTATTTGCGAATCCTCTGCGTAAGCTTGGTTAATAATCATATGAGATCTCCTTGTAATTTATATTTTATACTCAAGTATAATTTATACTTAAACGTTTACATCTTTTGGTCATTATACAGTTTTAGCTTTTTCTTTCAATTGCTTATTATACAACTTGTAATATTCTCCTTTTAAGTCGATTAATGATTCGTGATTACCTTGTTCCTCTATTAGCCCATTTTTCATGACAATAATTTGATCTACATCAGTAATACTTGCAAGTCTATGAGTTATAACTAAAGTTGTTTTTCCTTCTCGAAGCTTGGCAAGAGAATGTACTATTGATTGTTCAGATTCTGAGTCAAGAGCACTAGTTGCCTCATCAAATAGCATTATCGAAGAATTTTTTAGAAAAGCTCTAGCTATGGCAATCCTTTGTTTTTGTCCACCAGATAATGTCGATCCAGCTACCCCTATAATAGTATCGTAACCATCTGCTAATTTTTGGATAAACTCATCAGCATCTGATTGTTTTGCTGCATTGAGTATATCTTCTCTAGTTGCTGTTAAATTACCATAAGCAATATTCTGAGCTATAGTAGCATCAAATAATATTGTGTCCTGAGAGACCATAGCTATCTGGTTGCGTAAATAGTTTAATGAAATATCTTTTATATCACAGGAATTTATCAGCACTCTACCTTCTGTTGGATCATAAAAGCGTACTAACAAATTTGCCAAGGAAGTTTTACCACTACCAGATTTGCCAACAATAGCATATGTTTTAGCTTTTTCTATTTTTAAATCAACAAGTTGTATTGCCTCTTTTGAGCCAAATTTAAGAGAAACCTTTTCAAAAATAATCTCTGGACATTCAACATTAGGTTTCAATGCTTTTTCATTATCTTGAATCAATGGTTTTGTATCAAGAATATTAAATATTCTATTTGCCGCAGAGATCCCTTCTTGTAAATTTACATTCAGCGATACTAAACTCTTGAAAGGTCTGTAAGCAGAAACAAATGCAGCAATAAAGGTAAATAATTCGCCAATCGTCATTTGATCAGAAATCACTCTAAACCCACCATACCACAGTACACAAGCAATAGCTAAGCCTGATAAAATTTCCATAACAGGAGAAGTAAGAGAATCAAGCATTGCTGCTTTTTTATAAAATGCTAAAATTCTTGCAGTTATTTCTTTTGCTCTATTAGATTCTATCTTTTCTGCTGCAAAAGATTTTATTATTTTTATAGACTGAAATGTTTCATCTAATCTTGCGGTATAATGACTTAATTCTTCTTGAGCATCTCCAGTAACTTTCCTCATTTTTCTACCAAGCTTTTGAATAGGGTAAATAGCTATTGGAAAAGCTAGAAAAACAAAAATGGACAAAAACGGCTCTAGACTGAACATTATAATAATTAAAAATAATACAGAAAGAAAATATTTCGCGCAACCAACTAACAAGTTAGAAACAGCTCCACGCATTAATATTATATCATTAGTAAATCTTGAAATAAGTCGACCAGAAGATTGAGATTGGATGTAAGAGAGATCAGCTGATAATAAATGCTCATACATTTGTATTTGCATATCAGTCAGTATCCTTTGCCCAATATATTTTATCAAATAACCTTGAAAATACTCTGCTATTCCTTTTACTACATATACGCCAAGCATTAAAAGTGGAATTACAACAAGCATATGCCTGTTACGATCAACCAATATTTTGTCAATTGCAGGTTTGGTTAACCAAACTACCGCTGCTGCGCAAGTAGCAACCACAACCATAAAGAAAATTGCAACAAACACCTCGTTTTTATAAGGCTTAACGTGATCAATTAAAAGCCTTTTTATAACTTTTGATGATTTGATATTTCGGTGCAACATCAAGGATATTCCATAAATAATAATATTATTTAATTATAACTATTTCTTTAATAACGCAATAAATATTCTTAACTTGCAATCTTAATCTAAACAGTATCCAGCAGCTCTAATCGTTCTAATCACTTGCCTACCATCATTTAAATCCATTAGTTTTCTGATTCTATTAATATGGACATCTATAGTTCTGCATGCTATTTCTTTGTCAGTGCCCCAAACATAATCAATTATTTCTTTACGAGAATAAACATTCTCTGGGTTCAGAGTAAAAAGTTGTAATATTTTAAATTCGGTGGGTCCGAAATGAATTTGTTTTTTACCACGGAAGACCTTGTAAGTAGATAAATCCATACTAATATCTTTGTATTTAATAAATTTATCCTGAAATATAGGGCTAGATTGCCTAAGTAAAGATCTAATATTAATCATGAGTTCATTCGGAGTAAAAGGCCTAGATATAACTTTGGTGAAATCATCATTAGCTATATTGTAATTTTCTACTAACTCTCCTTGATCAACTAAAAAAGCTATTGGAAGATTCCCTAACCCTTTGATTTTTCTAAGATCTAAGGCCATTTCTACAGCAGAAATACCTTGTAATCTAGAGCTTATGATTGCAACATTTGGTAAATTTATAGATGCTGAACTTATTGCTGACTCAGAGTCCCTAGCTCTAGTTACATCAAACCAATATCTTTCTATAGTATTGCACAAAGTGGCGTTCAATAATTCGTCATATTCTATTACTAGAATTTTAGGTGGTAATTTATCAGACACAGCGAACATCCTCTGGATTTATTTTTCTATAACAGGTAGCTAATATGAAGCATATTATAAGGCTAAGTAATTTTACAACCAAGTAAAACTTGATTAATAAAGAGCTTTACATACTCATTTAATTCGAATTACAGACATTTTTGCATTATTTAGTAAGATTGTACTTGAATAAATTAGTTTAAATTGCTATAAATGCGCTTAATTATTTAAAATTAGTAGATTTTTTGGAGACTCTGTTCTATGACTTTTTATGAATCCATTATTATCATTCGTCAAGATATTTCATCAGCGGATGTTGATAAAATTGCGGATGATTTTGTTAAAATTATCAAAGAACATAAAGGTAATGTTCTTAAAACTGAGTATTGGGGATTAAGACCTCTTGCATATGAAATCAAGAATAATAAGAAAGGTCACTATTATTTCATGGGCATAGAAGCTGATAACATCTTAGTAAAAGAGTTAGGTAGAAAAATCAAATTAAGTGAAAGCATTATTAGGTCATCTTTAGTTAAGGTAAAAACAATAAGTACCGATCCATCTCCAGTTTTAAGAGCGAGAGCGCTAGATCTAGAAGAAACTGTTGATGTAACTATTAACCAAAAAAAAGAATCAAATAACAATAAATAGATTAAGTTAAATGTCTTACGCAAATAATACGAATAGTCTAGATACAGACTCAAGATCAGAGTCAGATAAGAACAGCTCAAAAATGTTTTTTAGAAAACGTAAAGGCTGTCCTTTATGCTCAGAAGGTTCTCCAGCAATAGATTATAAAGATCCAGAATTACTTGGGAAATTTATTTCAGAAGGTGGTAGGATGTTACCAAGTAGAATTACAAATGTTTGTTCGAAGCATCAACGCAAGATAAAAAAATCTATACGACATAGTCGTATTATTGCTCTTTTGCCTTTTGTATTCGGTGGTAAATAATAAACTACCAGTTATTTCTAAATTTGAAAACTGGTTATATATTTAAATTTAATTAATGTTAGTTTTGGGTTCATGCAAGTTATTTTAATAAAGCCAGTTAGAAAACTGGGAAAAGTCGGCGAAATAGTTAATGTAAAAAATGGTTATGGTCGTAATTTTTTAATGCCTCTGGGCTTTGCAATCAGAGCAACAAAAGAAAATTTAGGAAAATTTGCTACACTTCAAAACGAACTTGAAGCTAAGAATTCTCAAGAAAAATCAAAAATGGAAGCAGCTGCAAAAGCTTTAAATGATAAACATTTAATTTTTGTTACTCAATCAGGGGCGGATGATAGATTATTTGGTTCAATTTCTTTAAAATTACTTGCTTCTTCACTTTCTGAACTTAGTGGATACAAACTTAATTATTCAAACATCATAATTGATAGCCCTATAAAATTTAACGGTGTTTTTAAAATTCAGGTCATGCTACACCCTGAGATTTTTGCATCAGTATTGATAGTTGTAGCAAAATCAGATTCTGAAGCACAAGATGCTCTGCGCGAATATAAAGAAGCAGGAAATAAAAAGCCTGAAAGTGAAAAAGAACAAGAGCTAGATATGGTTGAAGCTCAATCTATTGAACAGTATTAGAATAATAAAGTATTAAATTAATAGAAAATAGATCGCTGTAGATCAGCTTTCTGTTAATGGTTTAGTCAAGTTGCAACAAAGCCACATAGATTGAAGAATTTAATAAATACTATTTTATATAGAAATCTATGTTAAAGTTTCGCTAATGCAATACCTTTGTTCTCAGACTTGCTGAAAGAATAATATAATAATTAAATGCCTCTGCTCCTGTTATCAAATACATCAATTATTGATCTAGCCAACTATTTATAGACTACTTATGTATACTAATACCTAGTGACTAGGGTGAGTTAGTTGGTGTATAAAAGAAAATGACAACCGTCCATATAGCAAATACTTAAGGAAGAAAGTAATAAATTATCTAAATAAAAAGCAAAAGTCTAAAGAAAGTATCAGAAGTTTTTGGGGCGCATAAGAATACAACCAGTCTAAGCAAAGAAGGTAACTACTTTGCTTAGACTGGTTGGAATCTAAAAAGAAATACAATTTTCAAAAATTGAGTTATTCTGTCAGAAATAACCCCAATAATAACTTGGTAAATATTAGGTAATAAATTTATGATAAGTAGTTGTCATGTTGGAAGGATATTAAAAATCTAGGGTTTACTATAAAACAGCCTTTATCCATATGAACACAAATCAAGAAAAGCGAGATAAATACCAAGAAGTTATAAAAGATATACTACCTCAAAAGCTGTGTATATTAATCAAAGTGAAATTGAACTTATTACTTGTGAAAGTAGATGGTGGGATAAAAAAAGTGGTAAATGATTACGGAGGACCGGTGAATAATAAATCGATAGTACTGATTACGCTTTTAGAATTTGTTTAAAGTCTTAGTAATATGATGCTATAAAGGTATTTTAATAAAAAATAGTAAGTTAAATAATGTCAAAATATCTGAGTGATATAAATAGAAAGTAATGTGAAATAATTTTATCAATGCTAGAAGAGTTAAAAAGAAAGCAGGTCTTAAAACAGTTGGTTCACATGTAGTTTTTTGTGGTATTGTATATGTATGTAATAGTTGAGATTTAATCTTACAATTGTTAAAGTAAAAAGATGGGTTGTAGAAAGATCGCTTGCTTAACTAGATAAATGCAGAATGTTATGAAAAAATTGAAAAAGATTTTTAAATACTAGCTTTCAAATGATTGTACTGGTTTTCGCTGCACTGAGTATAAATAAAATATTACTATATTGCCACCTAATACTAGTTGCTTTAATAATATACGATCGGGGCTGTTGAAAAAGCCTAGATTTTTATAATTAAGAACATTTCTTATAGCTAAAAACTTTCCTTATATCCAAAAATGAAAGAAAGAAGATTTTAGCTGATTTATTGCCTACCATAAGGAAATTAGAATAGTTTATCCC
>JBGCEX010000005.1:0-5759 GCA_045106635.1 Rickettsiaceae bacterium
TAGGTTTTATATTCTTTAAAGTAATTTTAAATTGATAAATATTTGATTTATTTGTGGGCATAATTTACTACCATATTTTATTCTTTAACACTAATTCCCAGAAGTTACGGTGTCGGTACTTATTTGTACCAATCTATACTCACGAACTGATTATTGCAACCTTTTCTTTCACCAAAAACTCGAAAAGTATCTACATTATGCTTTTCGGTACTTCGAGTGGCGGTAAAAAGCATTTACCTTCGCACTGGTCCATATAAGAAATCTATAACTTAAAAATCATTATAGTCTTTTAGGCTGGATTAACAACGTTGTTGCTTGTTGCTTACCTAACACTCATAGGTTTCACTCCTCGCGACTAGTATCTAATCCAGCCTAAAAGACTATAGTTTATTAACTTTAAATAATGTAAAAGTAAGCTATCCAATTAAAGCTTTCATAGTTCTTCCAATTTCTGCTGGTGATTTTGAAATCTTTATACCTGCACTTTGCAAAGCTTCGAACTTATCTTCTGCAGAACCTTTGCCACCAGAAATTATTGCTCCAGCATGACCCATTCTCTTACCAGGTGGAGCAGTAACACCTGCTATAAAGCCCACTATTGGTTTTTTAATTTTAGATTTTTTAACAAAATCAGCTGCTTCTTCTTCAGCAGAGCCACCAATCTCTCCAATCATTACGATACTCTGTGTTTGCTCATCCCTTAAGAATAAATCTAAACAATCAATGAAATTAGTACCATTAATTGGATCACCACCAATTCCAACGCAAGTAGATTGACCAAGTCCCTCAGCAGTTGTTTGTGCAACAGCTTCATAAGTAAGAGTGCCAGATCTTGAAACTATACCAACTTTTCCTTTTTTATGAATATGTCCAGGCATAATACCAATTTTGCACTCACCAGGCGTAATCACTCCTGGGCAATTCGGACCTACTAACCTTGTTTTCGAACCTACTAAAGCTCCTTTAACTCTTAACATATCAATTGCAGGTATGCCTTCAGTAATACAAATTACTAATTCAATCCCTGCTGCTATTGCCTCCAATATCGAGTCCGCAGCAAATGGAGGTGGTACATAAATAACGCTAGCAGAGGCTTTGGTTCTATCTACAGCTTCTTGAACAGTATTATATACAGGAAGATCAAGATGTGTTTGTCCCCCCTTACCAGGAGTCACTCCACCTACCATTTTTGTACCATACTCAATTGCTTGGCCTGAGTGAAATGTTCCTTGAGAACCAGTAAAACCTTGGCAAATAACTTTTGTTTCTTTATTAATTAATATAGACATTCTATTCCAATCCTATTTATATAGCTTTTACAATTTTTTCAGCGGCATCCGCTAAATCATCAGCTGCAATTATTTCTAACCCAGAGTTTGCTAATATTTTTTTACCAAGTTCAAAATTCGTACCAGCTAATCTAACAACAATCGGCACATTTAGCTTAACATCTTTTGCTGCAGCAACTATACCTTCTGCAATGATATCACAACGCATAATACCACCGAATATATTAACCAATATACCTTTTACAGCAACATCTGACATAATAATCTTAAAAGCTTCAGTTACTCTTTCTTTATCAGCTCCACCACCAACATCAAGAAAATTAGCCGGTGATGCTCCATATAATTTTATAATATCCATAGTTGCCATTGCAAGACCTGCACCATTTACCATACAGCCAATACTACCTTCCATGCGCACATAACTTAAGTCAGATTTACTTGCTCTGGTTTCTAAAGGATCTTCTTCATCTTCATCTCTGAGCATTGCAATCTCTGGATGCCTAAATAAGCCATTATCATCAAAATTAATTTTTGCATCAAGAGCAAGTAAATTTCCTTCCTTAGTTACCACCAATGGATTGATTTCTATTTGCGAAGCGTCCGTAGCTACAAAGGCATTATAAGTTGACTCAACTATTTTCATCATTTGCTTTGCTTGATCCCCAGAAAAACCAAGTCTAAAAGCAATGTTACGGCAATGAAAAGATTGTATACCCATAGCTGGATCGACTGAAACTTTAATTATTTTTTCTGGATGATGCAAAGCTACTTCTTCAATATCAACACCACCTTCTGTTGAGGCCATAAAAGTAATACTACTTGTTGCTCTATCAAGTACTATGCTAAAATAATATTCTTTAGCTATATCACAACCAGATTCAATATATACTCTCTTAACTATTTGTCCAGATGGGCCAGTCTGATGAGTAACCAATTTTGTACCAATCAAGTTATGAGCTATTTTCTTTGCATCCTCCTTGTTCCTAACGACCTTAACTCCTCCAGCTTTACCTCTTCCCCCTGCATGAATTTGAGCTTTAACAACATAAAGGTCAGCATTGAAATTATTTAATAAATCATCAATGTCATCATCTTTCAAAGCTACGACACCATGAGAAGTAGGAACTCCATATTTTTTTAATACTTGCTTCGCTTGATATTCATGAATATTCATTTTTGCTAACTTTATTTTACATTTGCTTAGTCTATTTTAATTTTATAGATACAAAAACAAAATGCAAACCAAAAAGCGAAAAAGACTTGATTTATTTAACTTTTTATTACTACAGTATTCGCAATTTTATCATGCGTAGCCCTGCCATTTTTACTAATAATCATAGAAAAAATGCCAATAATTACGGTAATATAACCACAAAATCTTTTGCAAAGTCGATAAACAGATGGTCTTGAATAATCATCAGCATCAACAATTTTCATACGCATAACCATCTTACCAGGAGTTGCACCAAATTTACGCCAGAAGAACACAAAATACCCGCCCATAAATAAAGAATTTAATACAAACAATAAAGCTATATAGCCAAAAAATCTAGTCGTAGATATATAGGAATTAAACTCTGGTAACCTTAACGCCGCTGCTATTGCTTGAGTGTCGTGGATGTTAATAGAAAAATCTACAAAAAACTGGTAAAATGTATAGACGAACACATAACGTGAAATGATGTTCATTAAAGGTGTCAAAGCAATTGATAGAATTACTAAATCTATAGTCATGGAAAAAAGTCGAGGTATAAATTTAGGGTAGATTATTTGTTTTTTCATATTTAGATATTTAATGCCAAATTAGTTATTTTTTGTAGCAAAAGCAATTAGCTTAAGCAATCTAAAAGTAAAAAACACTGTTAATAAACTACTAAGCAGTAAGCCAAGTGACACATTTAACAGCGTGCCATCATAAATATAACTTGTAAACGCTATAAATAAAGCACATAGCAAAGATCTAGTTGCCATTATACTAGAAGAAGCAGTACCTTTAATATTAGGAAAAATATCTAATGATTTTGTAAAAATTATCGGATAAGTTATAGCTGCTCCAATAGAATATATTATCATAAAACTAGTGGTTAAAGAGAATGATTCCGGAAACACAAGTCCCACAAACAATCCAAACACTCCTCCAAGAAACAATAAGATTGTTCCGTATATTACGCAAGTCTTTTCACCCAAATAAGCACTTATACGACCAGAATACATACTAAAAACAGAAAATATAGAAATTATAATTCCCTGATTAATGGCATAATACATGATTGGTAAATCATAAGTTTCCATATATAAAAAAGGAGCGCAAGCAATAAAACCCATATATCCACCATAAGTCATACTTGGTGCTAAAGACGCGTATAATACTCTCTTATCAGTCATTAAAGTTCGAAAATTTTTCAATATAGTTTTAATTTGAAGAACCTCCTTTGCCTTTTTCGTTTCAGGTAATTTAAAATAAAGTATAAACCATGATGTTAAAGATACTAAAGCTATTACTAAATAATTGCCTCTAAAACCTACTGCATCATTGATGAAACCACCAGCAATAGGTGCAATTGACATAAAAACAGTAATCAATGAATTCATAATACCAATTAATTTAGCTGCTTTATCTGTTTCATAAACATCAGCAATCATAGCAAATACTACAACAGCAGAAGTACTAGCACCAAAACCTTGGATAAATCTTGATAAAAGAAGTAGTTCAATAGTATTTGCAAATACACAAAATATTGCTCCTATTAACATAATTGCATTACCAACTAGCATTACACTTCTTCTTCCATAAGAGTCAGATAAAGGGCCATAAATAACACTTGAAAGGCAAAACCCCAAAAAATTAACTGCTATAGTCATCTGGGTTAAGCCATCTGAAATATTAAAATAATCAGAAATATCTGGAAAACTAGGCACTGAAATATCAACTTCAATACAGCAAGTAATCAATGAGATAACAAATATATAAGGTAAATTTTTAGTCATGTTTTTTTAGATAATTTATTAATTCTTTATTGCTTACTTAAGCAAATTGGTTGATTTAAGTTAGATAGCATTCAAAGGGATACGTGATTTTTTGTAACAAAGGATTAAAAGATTAGGTATGTTTAGCAGTACATTATGATCTATAAGAATTTCTTTAAAAACCCCTTGTTTAATAAGGAATTAACACATTTATTACATAAACCTACAAAGTATTCAAGATTTATTTTATAGAATTGTTTGAATAACAAATGATGGTTACTAGAATTAATAGTAATTACCAAAAAATAGGTAACTATAATTTTTTTATATTACCCTTGCTATTAAAACCAAGTAAATAATCTTGTGCATTCATTATTCTTTTTCCTTCTGGCTGTAACTTCAGAATTCTTAATATACCTTTGCCACAAGCTACCTCAAAAAAAGTTTTATTATCTAATAACGATCCAGGATCATATTTATGATCACTATTAATATATTCAGCTTCCATTATTTTAATTTTTTTACTTTGATACTCAAAATAAACACCAGGCCAAGGATTCATTCCTCTTATCTTGCAATCTATTACAAAAGCAGATTCATTCCAATCTATCTTTGATTCCTCTTTGGAAAGTTTATGAGCATATAACACCCCTTCTTCAGACTGTTTAAAAGGCTTTATTTTATCGATATTATCAAGAGTCTGTATAAGCATTTGCGCTCCAACTTGTGAAGCTTTATCATGCAATTCAGTAAAAGTAATTTTATTAGAAATAGAAAATTTTTCTTCTGCAAGAATATCTCCAGTATCAAGCCCTTCATCCATTTGCATAATACAAACCGCTGTTTTACTCTCACCATTAATTATTGCCCGCTGTAACGGCGCAGCACCTCTATATTTAGGTAAATCAGAAGGATGAATATTCAAACACCCATATTTTTTTGCTTGTAGAATATTTTTTGGAATAATAAAACCATATGCAACAACAACAATTATATCTGCTTCTATAGATTTTATTAGTTTATCTGCATCCTCATTTCTTAATATCGATGGTGTATAAACTGGAATATTATAATTATTAGCAATTTCATGAATAGGTGATTCTGTTATCTTCATTCCTCTACCCTTAGCCTTAGGTTTTTGAGAGAAAACAGCTACTACCTTATGACTTTTTGAGTCATATATGGCTTTTAACGTGGGCACAGCAAATAGTGGCGTACCCATAAAAATTACATTCATAACTCTTAAATATTATATCTCTAATAGAATTTTTTTATACTCCTTTTTAGCATAATAGTTTTTTTTATGTTTGCAAATTCTAAAGCTTTAAGATACTAAATAACCTAACCAAATTAACTATATTAACGGCATCGTCAAGTTAATGAATTGAGATTGTAAAAAGCCATAATTCTTGAAATTTAGGCAACAAGAAGTCTTTGAGTAGCCTCATCCCAAATTGACTTAGCTATGGCAAATGCATTTCTCTGTTCTTGAGAGGTTTTTGT
>JBGCEX010000050.1:0-14253 GCA_045106635.1 Rickettsiaceae bacterium
CTTCTTCAGCACTATAAAAAGAGAGATTCCACAGATAGGTGATTTTGTCGACCAAAACCATGCTGCCGCCACTATCTTTGAATATATAGAGGTGTTTTATAACAGAATAAGAGCTCATTCAACCATCGGATACCTTGCTCCGACTGAGTTTGAAGAAGATGCAAGAATTCTTAAAAAATGTGTCCTCTAAAAGGTTGACAGGCCAGAGACCTGGATACCTAGATGTTAAATCTCTCTAAATTTATTATTAGCCAAGGTCTTTTATATCTCCTTATGATTTAAAATCTCAATATCCATTAACACTTAATATGATGATAAGCCAAACTAGTTATTAAACAAATATACCAGTGTATCAGAATCTTGCCAAGGCTGATGTTTAACCATAATTATATCTTGAAAACTAGGGGCCTCAGTAATTAGTTTTAGCCAAGCAATAATATTCTTATAACTACTATTATAAAACCATTCCTGATCAACGATAGAAAATTGTCTAATAAAAGGTAATATTGCAATATCTGCCATGGATTTTACACCAAATAAACATGAATTTCCATCTAGCATTTTCTCGTATTTATCCAAAAACTTGTATTGCATCTGTTTTTTGCAAGATTCTTGAGAATGTTCTGGATATCTTTCTGGATACTTATAAGACCTAAGTAGCTTTACAAATTCAGTATCATTATTAGTAATTAGCTCCTGTATTTCTTTTTGTTTGCTATACTTTTGGATATTGAATAGTTCATTTTGTTTTAGAGCATAACTAACTATATCAAGACTCTCATCAATAACTTTACCATTTTTAAACTGTAATACAGGAACTGTTCCTTTAGGAGATATTTCTAACAGAGAAGCTGGTTTGCTTTTGAGATTCACTTCTCGCAAAATACAGTTAATTCCAGCTTCTAGCAGAGCCATTCTTGCTCTCATAGCATAAGGACATCTAATAAAGCTATATAATATTGGTAGATTATCCAAGTTATTCATTGATACATATAATTCTATGCTTTTTTATATCAATTTAATATCAGTTGCTGATATTTTACCATTCTGCGTTTCCGTTGTAAAACTAATTTTCTGACCATCATCAAGGTCTCTAATACCTGCTTGCTCTAGGGCAGAGATATGAAGAAAAACATCTTTTGACTTATCACTTGGCTCTATAAAACCATAACCTTTAGTTGCGTTGAACCATTTCACAGTGCCGTTTTGCATAATATTTTACCTTATTAAATTTTTATTTTAAATTAACCGTCTCTTCGAGCTTTTTACCGACCTTAAATTTAGGTTGATTATAAGCATCAATTTTTATAGCTTTGCCCAATACGAGAATTATGACCACCCCTTGTAGCAACTTATACTAACAAAGAAATCACCAAAACCAATAAAAAGCACGTTCTTACTAGCACCAAGCCGCATCGATAACCGATGAAGTAAACATATCTATTATTTTAGTTGCCTTTAATTTTGTGCAACTATGCTTTTCTGATATGCAGGTTACAAACTCGCCTTTATTCATTTAAAACTCCTCAAATGAACTCTTAAACTACATTTTATTTTTAAGCTTGTCTATGTTATTTTGAGAAAACCAGTAAATGCTGTGATTAAAGAGTTATTTATTTGTTTAACTCAGTTCTTTATTTTTTAAAAAGATTTAAACTTTTTCGCATAAGACGTATGATACATTACCATGATCATCGTATTTTTACTCAAACTTATATTACATAAGCGATTCCGTTGTTTATTACTAGGTAATAATTGCTTTTTTTCGTAGCCAGAGTAAATTTGACAAAAATCATCTATAAAGCTGTACAATTCGGTGATATCTTTTTCATGCCTGTGTGTATTATTTTTCGTAAAAAAAGAGCTTTATCAAAGGCGTTAGTGCCTTGCAAGCCTTATCCCAAACCGAGGTAGATTACACCCCTTACCTCTGTCTAGAATTTTTCTTACTTGTACTTTTCGAACGATTTTGATCTAAGACATTGTTTATTTTAGGTTTAATATCTACTGATTTTGGTTGAAGTTTTACATGTTTCTTTTGTTGCTGATACTTAGATTGAGGTATATTTTGATCTAATACCGGTTGCATGATTGATGCTTCAAAAGCTTTAATAACTGACTGTTTATTCTTAATAGAACGATTATTTTGTGCTATAGTTTCGCCTATTTTTTCTCCAATAGATGCTCCAAGTTTTATAGAAACAGCAACGCTAGGAATTATAATAGCTGGAATAATTAAACCTCCTAAAAAAGCTCCGGCTGAAGCAACAGCAACCAAACCAGCAGCCATTACAATTTTTCCTGTTAATGATTTAATATTATTTTTTTTCTTATTAATAGATTTGGTATTAGCAATAATTTTATGGAGATTAATTATAACAATCTCCATAATTTCCTTTTGTTTACTCTTTTCTTTATGAGCACTCAATACTACTGAATAAAATAATTTAGGATTAGAATCGATAAAATTCATAATTTCTTTACTGTCACGACCAGTAACTAAAGATTTTAAAACTTCTTTTATATTTAATTGCTCAGCAGGAGATAAATCACCGAATTGCGAAGATATTATAGTGTCAACTATAACATCTTGATCCTTTTCTTGCGTATTAATTAATTCATCATCTATCCTTTTTTCATCAGTTATAGCGATTGCAAATAAAGTCATAACCCCAGAAAAACCTTCCTCCGTAAATACCTTATGGTTTAGATGGTTTTTAAGCTTATCAACACATTTTACGGCATATTCATCTATTTTTGGTTTTTCTTTTAATCTATTAACATAATCAATAGCAAGCATATTAGATAATGAAGTAATAAGTTGATTACTTAAATTAGTATCTAAATAAACCTTCATTTTGTTAAAAAAAAACAGAATTATCTACATTTTTTAGAATATTTATATTATTTTTCATACATAACTTCCCTTAAAAGAACTTTAATAGAAACATCAATAAGATTTGGAGAACTTTCAGTAGAAAGTTCCTTAATAATAGCAGGCGTTAGAACTCGCAGCATTTTTATCTGAGTACTGATTATCTTAGATCCTTCAGGTAAAAAACTATATATTTCATCAATTAAATCTAAAACATCATTATTAGAGTTAACAGCAAAATTTATGACCACTCATATTGATGTAATTTGACTTCGATGTTTTTATTTTGAATAGATGCAATTTCAAATATTCTGGTAATCTGCGTTTCAATTGGTTTATATAAATGGTATTTTTGTGAAACTGAATTTAGATTTGCCAATAATCTTGTTCTAGTATCACAGCTTTTTTGACTAGAATTAAGTATTAAGTTTTTATATTCTAAATTAGTTTCATAAATATTGTTTTCGAACTCAATAATTGACTCAAGCTGTGTAGTAGATTTACTCAAAAGAATCTCTGCTTTTCCTTTTTTCTCTGTAGATTGTTTTAATTGCACCTGAAATTTGGGAATAAGTGCTATAAGCAAAATAATACATATAAGGTACACAACCAATTTAAAAAATATGATGTTTTTCAGATGTATCACTAATTTATCTAACATCATACCTCAGTGGTTTTTTTTGCTAATTATTATTTTAGCAGGGATACTCAATAATTTGGGCAATTCGACTATACCATCATATTCCATTGTATAAGTTACTTGATACTCATGAAAAAGCAATTTTACTTTTTGAACACAATCTCGAAAAGCATTTTCCGCTACTTTTCTTTCTTTCTTGTCACTTAGATATACTAAGTCAAATATTAATAATATTTTTTTATTAGTCAGATTTGTATCTTCTACATACCAATTAATACTAATAACTTCAACATTAGGAGTATTTATGGAAAAAAGCCTTTTGAGAAAATCAGATGGGTTTAGCGATTTAACACTAACTAACTTCTGTAAATTATATAATTCTACTAAATTCGTAATATTATTTATTTCTGGATGTCGTTTTTTCATATTTCTATATTTCTTAGAAAATAAATAATATTGATGATTTAGCTCTATAGTTTCTTTTTTAATTACAACTGATTGATATTCTAACAAAGAAAGAAAGACAACAATTCCTGCTACTATTAGGAATAACGGTTTAAATAACAATGAATTTATGGTAGTTAGCATAGTAATAGACTTCAATAATTTATTTGAAGCTAAGTATTTTTTATTCTGCATAAATAATTCTAACAAACTACTGTCCTGAAAATGAGCGTTTCCATTCTCACTTATCCTAGAATTATTGTTATGTGTTATAATTTTATTTACTTGTAGAGATGGCATTTTTTCAAAAATATCACATAACGTTTTGTTACATAAAAATACTAAACAAATTTTTATGTCTAAACTTTTTGCATATGCTTTGTATTTTATAATTTGATCACTAATAGCTTGTTCTATTGTTCCCGCTATGTATAGATCAGATTTTTCAGATGGAAATTAATAGTTGATTCGTCCAAAATGTTTTTCTTATATTTAGTTGCAATTCTAATATTACTTGCTTCAGTGATAGTAGCAAAAATTTGTAAATCATTTTGACAATAAGTTTTGTTTTGTATTTTTAAAATTGCTCCAATTATTGACTCAAATTCTAATGATAAAAAGTATATTCCATTAAATTTAAAAGAGTTATGTATAATAAATTCTAGTAACTTCTCTGTTAAATCGGAATATATTGATGAGGCAATTGTTGTTTCCCATAATTCTCCATGTTTGCTATCATTAGCTATATTATATATATTGTAAGCAATAATATCTTCTGGTTTATAGTTATCTTGAATAAATTTTTCCACAGGATTAGATTTCATTATAGATTGGAGCATCGGCATAAATTCATGCTTTATTTGGCAATCTTGAGAATCCAATAGAATCAATATTTGAGATTTTTTATAACCATTTAAAAAAGTACAGCATATTGTGAAATACTCTTTTTCTTTATAATCAATAAGAATACTATCTATAACTTCATCCTTATAGTAAACAACAATTTTAATACCATAAATACCAACAAAAATTACTAAATTTTTTGTGCGTAAAACGTTATTAATAAAATTAGCAATGATTTCTAATTGTGAATTAATCTTTTCCATTTAGATTTTTTATAAAGAATATTTATCTAATTCTAGCTTATACTATAATTGTATTTTAGAGTATGACGAATATCTACTTGATCTCAAAAGCAAAAAAATACTATAAAAAGCTTTTTAAAAAAATATTGTAATTTAGCCATAGATTATTTAATGTGGTACTCTAAAATCATATTTAACTTAAATATTTATAGAGCTTGTAATGACTAAACTTACAACAGCACAAATAAGAAATACTTTTTTAGATTATTTTGTTAAAAATGGTCATACTCATGTAGCATCAAGTTCATTAGTGCCTCAAAACGATCCTACATTAATGTTCACGAATTCCGGTATGGTACAGTTTAAAGACGTATTTACCGGTCTTGATAAAAGAGACTATAACAGAGCTACTTCAAGTCAAAAATGTGTTAGAGCCGGTGGTAAACATAATGATCTTGATAATGTAGGCTATACAGCTAGGCATCATACATTTTTTGAAATGCTTGGTAATTTTTCTTTTGGAAATTATTTTAAAGAAGAAGCTATTTATTATGCTTGGAATTTACTTACTAAAGATTTTTCTTTATCAAAAGAAAAACTATATGTTACAGTTTTTCATGATGATGATGAAGCTGTAAATTATTGGAAAAAAATTGCTAATTTAAGTGATGATAGAATAATTAGAATTGCAACAAGTGATAATTTCTGGTCAATGGGAGATACTGGTCCATGCGGCCCTTGTTCTGAAATTTTCTATGACCATGGAGATAAAGTATTTGGTGGTTTGCCAGGCACAAAAGATGAAGATGGTGATAGATATATTGAAATCTGGAACCTAGTATTCATGCAGTTTGAACAAATAAACAAAGACACCAGAATTGAATTACCAAAAAAATCAGTTGATACTGGTATGGGCTTAGAACGAATAGCTGCTGTCATACAAGGTGTACATGATAATTATGATATTGACTTATTTCAAGAAATTATAGGTCATACTGAATCAATTCTAAAGGTGAAAGCTAAAGGGGAAGCACTTTTTTCCTACAGAGTAATAGCTGATCACTTGCGATCATCTGCATTCTTAATTGCTGACGGTGTAATGCCATCTAATGAAGGTCGAGGATATGTTCTAAGAAGGATTATGCGTAGAGCTATGCGTCATGCACACCAATTAGGAGCATCCGAACCATTAATGTATAAATTATTACCAAAATTGGTAGATTTATTTGCTCATACATTCCCTGAAATAACTAGAGCAGAAGAATTTGTTAGTAGTGTTTTGAAGCAAGAAGAAGAAAGATTTAAAGTTACATTAGATAGAGGTCTTAAGCTTTTAGAAGATGAAACAATTGCCTTATCTTCTAAATCTGAATTATCAGGAGAAGTAGCATTTAAACTTTATGATACATATGGATTTCCTCTAGATTTAACACAGGATATATTAAAAAAGAAAAATCTGACGATAAATATTACGGGTTTTGATCAAATGATGGATCAACAAAAGCAACGAGCAAGAAGTGCTTGGAGTGGATCAGGAGAGTCAAGAACAGATAATATATGGTTTGATATTTTATCTGAGTTTGGTTCAACTGAATTTTTAGGCTACTCTCTTGATAGTTCAGAGGCAAAAGTTCTTGCAGTGGTCAGCAATGGAAAGCGTGTTAGACAGATATCTGAAAAAGGCAAAAATTTTACTTTAATTACTAATCAAACTCCTTTTTATGGTGAATCTGGTGGACAAATGGGTGATATAGGATTTATTACTTCTGGACATGGTAAAATGAAAGTCTTAAACACTTTAAAATACTTAGGAAAAATACATGCTCATGTTTGCGAGATGGAAGAAGGATTAATTACTGAAAATGATGAAATAAAGCTCACGATTGATACTCATTACCGTAATTATCTTAGAATGCATCATTCAGCAACCCATGTTTTACATGCCGTACTTAGGGATATTCTTGGCAATCATATCGCTCAAAAAGGATCGTTAGTTGCTCATGATAGATTAAGGTTCGATATTAGCCATTCAAATAACCTGACTCGAGCTGAAATTGATCTAATAGAAGATAAAGTTAATAAAATTATTATTGATAATTCAATTGTCCATACAAATCTAATGTCCACCGATTCTGCTATTGAATCTGGGGCTATGGCACTATTTGGAGAAAAATACGAAAATGAAGTTAGAGTAGTTTCAATGGGCAATGAAGATGATAAAGATAATTCTTACTCTTTTGAACTTTGTGGTGGTACTCATGTATCTAGAACTGGTGACATTGGAATATTTAAAATAATAAGTGAAGGTGCTATTGCAGCTGGAGTAAGAAGAATTGAAGCTGTTTGTGGAATGTATGCTATTTCATTTATTCGTGAGAATGAAAAGTTGCTAGAAAATATTATAAACACTCTAAAAACTAATAAACATGATGCTGTACAAAAGATTGATTCCCTAATTAATAGTAAAAAATTATTGGAAAAAGATTTAGAAAAAAATCAACTAGAAAAACTATCATTAACAGAGCTGGAAATTAATAAAATAGCAAAAAGTATAAATAATATAAAACTGGTATACAAACAACTTGAAAATATTGATACTAAATTACTCCGTATGTCCACTCAAAATACTATCAAGAATCAGAATAGCTTGATTTTGGTCTATACTAGTAAACAGGAAGATAAATTGTCTTTGTTAATTGCAGTTTCTAAAAATATAACTCAGGAATATAATGCTGGTAGTATTATCAAAAAATTATCAATTTTTATCGGTGGTAGCGGTGGCGGACAAGCTGATTTAGCCCAAGCTGGCACTAATGATTTTACAAAACTTGGATCAATTGGAAAAGAATTAATAAGAATTTTAGAACACAAAGATTTTTAATATAGCAATAATCTTGACATTAGATAGTTCCTAAATGATATCATATTATGTATAAATCAAGGATAATCTTACAGACGTGATGGACGATTGTTAGAAAAATTTTGACTGTCAGCTAGGTTTCTCAGATTTGAATCCGATAAAGAAATTCTGGGCTAATATGAAATGATGGATTAGAAATAAAGTGTTAGATTTTGATAAACTATATGATACTATTGCTCGATTCTTCTTTACCCTTAATTCAACTTATATTTACTATAACACCATTAATTGATCCTTTATGTAATGTTTTTTTATAAACATAACCCAAGTATTAATATTCACACCTTTCATATCACCGTAATAAGATTTGTGCATCATAATATAGTTATCAAAACGCTTCCATTGTGTTTAGGTTTTCAATTATTTGATTATATACTATCGACCAAATTTGGTAAAAATTAGAACAATGCTAATAGGATATATACAAGTACCAAAAGCAGATGATAGTTAAGTATTAGATTCACAAAAAGACGCTTTACCTAGAAAAGTATAGAAGATATTCAACAACACTCAGCTTATCTCAAAGTTTGATAACTGTCTTGGTTTAATTTCGTTCTTCTAAAATTGCCATTGCTAGTATTAAAACTACTCGTATAACTCAAAAAAAATCCAAATTATTAACGGCAACTCTAATAATTTTGAGAATTTTAAAATGTCGATGACATTATAATTCCTAAAATCTCAGTTTTTGTATTTTTACAATATCTTAATTTATAGATGCGACATCACCATTTTTTGATTCTTTTTGCTTGGGAATTTTGCTTTTTAACTTTCTTCTTAATAAATTATTTTTTAAAGCTAAGGATAGTTTAGAGAATTTGTCTTCTTTTTTATCTTTTTGCAAAATAACAGCCTGCGTTTCTTTTTCCATTTTTTATATAAATTGATATAAGTTTTAGAGTAGTGTCAAAACTCTCTTACTTCTTATTGTTACTAGCTATTTTTATTTTATTTTTTGATACTACTTTTTTTACTCCAAAATGCTGATCAAGTAAGTTTACCATTTTTTTATCTCTATGCCCCCCCCTACTACTACCAGTAACAATTCCAACAAGCGTTTTACCATTTCTTGTAGCTACTGTAATTAGATTACATCCAGCTGGCGTTGTAAAGCCGGTTTTAAGCCCCTCTGCTCCAGTATAGTTAGCTGTAAGTTTATTGTGACCATTTATCTGTTTTCCCTTAAATTTAAAACTTGTTTGGGAGAAAAAGCTATAATATTGAGGAAAATCTCTTCTTATAGCTATAGCTAATTTGGCTAAATCAACAGCAGTAGTCTTTTGTTTCGGATGATGCCAGCCTGACGCATTGGTAAAAAAACTATTTCTCATTCCTAATTGTTTTGCACGTATATTCATTAATTTACTGAATTTTTGTTCTGAGCCAGCAATATTTTCTGCAATGACGATAGCAGTATCATTTGCAGATTTAATAATCATCGATAGAATTGCATCTTTAACAGTAATTTTATCACCAGCTTTTAAATATAATTTGCTAGGTTTAGCTTTTGTAGCATTCTTTGAGACATATAATTTACCATTTAAAGAAAACTTACCAGACTCGAGCGCTTCAAATAACATGTACAAAGTCATAACTTTAGTTAGGGAAGCAGGATAAATTTTTACACTCTCGTTATGTGAATGTAGTACTTTGCCATTTCTACCATTAACTACTAAGCTTGTTTGAATTGGACCAGAACTTTTTCGAACCTTTTTTTTTGCTGCTTCAGATATATCAACTTGTAAACTAACAAACATCAACAAGGTAATTGCTACTACAAAATATTTAATCCTTAATAACATAAAGATATTAGTTTCTCATTAAGTTTAAATTAACTACACTCATGGTCATACTAACATATTGTTATTTATAGCAAAACAAATTTATTTATTATTCTCATACTTATTTTTTAAGTGCGTAAGAAGAAAAATACCAGGTATTGCTAGTACAATTGTCAGAAAGAAATATAAATCCCATCCCATTGACTTAACCATTGTACCACCAAAAACAACTATAGTGTGGCTAACTAAACCAGAGGCACTGCTAAATAATGCAAATTGGGTTGCAGTAAATTTTTTATTACACAAAACACTTAAATAACCTGCTAAAACTCCTGATCCCATACCACCAGCTATATTTTCGATAGCAATTGCAATCATGAAAGCATTAATATCATGCCCCATATGGTTTAACCAAATAAACGAAGCATTAGTAACGCTTTGAACAATAGCAGTTATTATCATTCCCTTTAGACTGCCAATGCGATACATTAAATATGCACCAATAAAAGTACCAATAATAGTTGCAATCACTCCAAACACTCCTGATACAAAAGCAATTTCACTTTTTGTAAAACCAAGATCTAGATAAAACGGCATTGCAACCACTCCAAGCATTGCATCTCCTAGTTTAAAGCAAATAATAGCTAACAATATTATAATTGCGCCATCTCTTTTAAAAAAATCAGCGAATGGGTCAATAGTCATTACTTTCCAAGAATGCAGAGAAAGCCCATTGAATTTTTCACGCACTATTTCAGTTTCATTAAGTGATATAGTGTAAAAAATAATAGCAGCATATAACATGGAAATAACAAAGAAGGTTTGTTGCCAGCCATATAAATCTGAGAAATAAAACGCACCAGCCCCTATCGTTATCAACCCAATTCGGTAACCTAATCCTGCAGTTGCTGCTCCTATAGCTTGTAATTCTGGCTCAAATTTTTCAATCCTAAATGCATCAAAAACTATATCATACGTAGCAGATAGCACACCAAGAGCAATTACTAATCCATATAATTCGGACAAAGAGCTATTTGGATCTAATCTACTCATCATCAATAGAATAAATGCTATAGATGCTAAACATGTCACCATCCAGCTTTTGCGCTGTCCAATTTTTCCAATAATGGGAATCCTAATTTGGTCAATAAATGGAGACCATAAAAATTTTAGTGAATAAAATATTTTTGCTATTGAAAAAGTGGTAATTACTGCAATACCAATTTGTGCTTCTGATAACCAAGCAGGGACTACCTTGTATAGTATTCCAAGTGGCATAGCACTAAAGGAACTCAATATAAAAACTTGTATATGACGATAATCTGCAAAGATTTTTAATATATTCATAATTTGGTAATTGTTATTTTCATGATTTTAATCAAAATCTATACAGACTGTTTAGGAGTGTTTAGGGAATTTACTGTAAAGGTACAATTGAACCAGCCCTCTTTTTTCTGCATACATATTTATTAGCTTAATAATAAAGTTGTACAATTGGTATTCATTATAAACATTCCTTAGCTCTCTCTTTTTTTATTAAATAAAAAAAACTACAAAGCTAATCAGATAGTTTGTTATACAATTCTTCGGAAAGTTCATAATTACCAAATACTTTTTGCACGTCATCATTTTCTTCAAGAGTATCTATTAATTTAAACAGTTTCATCACTTTTTCTTCATCTTCTACTAGAACAGTATTATGCGCTTTCCATTCAAGTTCCGACTCAACCGGAGTGTCAAATATTTTTGTTAAATATTCGAGACTTTCAGAAAATGATTCTACTTCTGTATAAACTACATGTTCAGATTCATCAGATACTACATCTTTTACGCCTATCTCAATAGCAGCAGATAGAAGTTGATCTGAGCTAGCTACCGACAAGGGGTATACAATTTTTCCAAGATGTTCAAACATAAAACTTACACTACCTGTTTCACCTAAATTACCACCGTATTTACTAAAACAGCTTCTGACATCTGATACTGTACGGTTTTTATTATCTGTTAAAGTTTCAACGATAATTGCAATACCTCCTGGCAAGAATCCTTCATATCTAATTTCTACATAATCATTATCACTAGTTGGGTCAGATGCTTGCGCTAAGGCTTTATCAATTCTTTCTTTAGGTAAGTTCTGACTCCTAGCAGCTGAAATACTATTTCTTAATCTTGGATTAGCTCCTGGGTCAGCACCTCCAATTTTAGCTGCTGTAACAATTTCTCTGACAAGCTTAGTAAAAACTTTGGCTCTTTTTTTATCTTGAGCTCCTTTCCTGTGTTGAATATTTTTAAATTTAGAATGTCCAGCCATACTTGAATACTTGATTACTTAAATAACGAATTTTTTATTATAACATTCTAAATATATTATAATGATAAGGCAATTATATTATTACTTATATTAAAGTATTGTATTATTAAATTTTTGTTGTTTATTATTAAATTTATACTCAAAATTTAAAATTTAATAATTTCGTAATATTTTTATGATAACGTAAGTTAAACAGACAAAAATTATTTTGAACTAATAAATATTAAATCAATGATGCAACTCAGCACTTTAATGTATAAGATCTCAAAGCTTGTGAACGAAACAAGCTTTAGATGTTATAATTTAGAAATAGATTCTTCTGCTGAAAGAGAATTGTTTTGTGCAAAAGCAATAGTGATGGCTTTGAATAATAGCGATGATATTTTGTCTTTGCTTAGTAAACCCCATCGCCAAGATCTGCTGGACTCACTTACAACCCATGGAAAGAGATATCTTAAAAGATATTCGAAATATCCAGAATTAAAAGATGAAGCTTTAATCTTTCAAAATTCCCTTGATGGAGCTGTAAAAAAAATATCTACTGCTGATAAAAATAAAATTGCATTGCAAAATGTAGAAATAGATCTTCTAAGTGAGCAGTTCTATAAAATTTTACAAAAGATTCAACTTTTCTTTTCAAACCAATCTCAAAATAAAAATTCTTTAGAGTTTATTCATGCATTATCTATTGCATATAAAATTGGGAGTATATCTCTTCAAGAACAAATAATTTTAACTAATTTATTAACATTTGCAAAAGAATTATGGTATACGGAATATAAAATTGCCAACTTTAAAGAAGTTAATATTTTAAGTAGATTTTATCTAGCCCCAACTCAGATTTTACAAATTAACGCTGATGATCTTGATGCTGAAACAATATTTAACGTGATAATTCAGAAACTTACTTCTACGGAAAATTCTGTGCTAGCACACTTACCAGATGAACATATTTTATCTTTGTATGATAGACTTAAAAATCATGAAGAATCAGTCACTATTTTTGAATTGCTAAAGAAGATTCATAAAGAAGCTCGGTTTAGATATAGTTATAATAAACTCGATGATACTAAATACCAATTATTAAGTCGTTTTCAAAATTTTGACGCTATAAGCCATCAGATAGAAAATTTATCATTTAACGTATTGGAAGCGTATTTATTTAAAAAACCCAACTTTACCAAAGAAATTTTGGTCAGTATTGCAAAACATTCACACAACATAAAGGCATTGAGTATTAATAAAAATAAAAACTTAATTAAAATACTTAGTCATATAGATAAAAAATTAAAAAATCAATCTAAAGGTGCTGATGGTAGCGTAGCTATGCTTTCCAATTTAAAAATTAGTTTAAATAAGCCGTTACCTTCTCAGGTAAGAAAACACTATTCCGAGTTAGATAAATTTTACAATACTGCTTTACAAAAAAAATATAGTGACTTATTTTTAAATATAGTATCAATCTTTGAAGATAGAGAAAGCTCAAAAGAATTTTTACAAAATATCCTTACTTATCGTTTAGCATCCGATTATCATTTACCTCGTTTATCTAATTCTATAAACAAACTCAGAAGTCAAGCCCTTGATAGAAAGAAAGTAGTGTCTTTACTTTCTGAGTTAAATTTTTTAACAATTTTTTCTCCTGGTAATTTTAATAATATTACTTCATTTGATTTTAGAAAGAGTGAAAAAATTATTGCATTAATCTCTCCTGTAGAATATGTCAAATCATTGATAGACAGTATTTGTCTTAATATCAATGCTTTCCAGCTAGAAACACTTTATAAATCTGTTGCGTATAATATTAAATTAACAACAGCACAAGTGCTATTAATAGATTCTATCAAGATTCAGATCAAACAGCGCATGACAGTACGTAAACTTTTATATTCAATAGTTTCTGGAAAAAAGAAAGAATACGATAAATTAAAACTTTTGAAAAAGATATACGCAGAATCGCAAATGGTAGTAAACTCTTAAACCTTGTTATATTCTGGATATTCCTTTAACATTGACATCAAATTCAAGATTATTTATTGATCCACAAATTAACATCAATTAGTAGATTTCTTCAACTGAATTATATATTCTTTTACGAAATACTATATCATAAAACTCTTGCTTCATAGTTCTATGGAATCTTTCACATACACCATCAATCTGAGGACTACGTATTTTAGTTTTAGAGTGATCTATA
>JBGCEX010000051.1:0-8191 GCA_045106635.1 Rickettsiaceae bacterium
ACGTTAGTACACCATAGGCACAGGTCTCCAGTTAATGCATTTACTCACTTGTTTGCAGGACTTATTAGTTACCAAATCCGTACTGATAAACCTTCATTAGATCAGTTGCTAAAATTGCATCCTTAAACATAGTTGGGGTTACAATTTATAAAACTTCTCTACACTTTGAATCCATTTTACAAATTTTGATCAAACTAATAGTTGATATTTTTTAGATTTATTCGTAAACTGTTTCTAAAATTTCACCATCACCTATCATTCTTATATACTCTCCTGGTTTCAAACCTTCAAGAAATTCTATCCATTGATAAGAAGTAGTTGATTGCGCTTGTAATAAACTAGGTGTAACAACTACTTCGTGAAAATCTAGTTCATCTTTGCTGAGGATTTTATCACCTATTCCTCCTAAATGCAATTCTAACGGCGCTTTTTTAGGTATTTTTGCTCTAACTTTTAACATTGCTTGCTCAGTTTTTTCTACTACTAGAACATTACTAGAATCATCTAACGCTGGTTTTTTAACAGCCTTAATTCTTTCTTTTGCGGAATGTTTTAATCTTTTAGCACATGGTTTTTGAACAGCAGATGCTACCTCTAAATTAACATATATAGCAGTAAATGATTCAACTTTGTCAAAAGACTCAGCATTGTCAATTAATCTTAATTCTTCTTTAATAGCTTGAATTTCATTGTTTATCCAAATCTTACTTGGCTTTAAGAACAAGGCTTTTTTATAACATTGCATAGCTTTTGTATATTTTGCGCCAGCGATTTTTGTGCTATCTTCACATGCAGCTTGCATACAAAAACCCTTAGCGTTAGCAACATACTCTTTAAAACTACAGACATTCTTTGTTTTTTTTATAAATTTCCTTTTCATAAAACCATTCCTAATCCAAACATTAAGTTAATTTACATAAACTATTATTCATGCTATAATCTTTATTTTTATTAACATATCAAATGATTTATAGATGGTACAAAATAACTATTGATACAAATTTTTAGTAAAAGAAGAAAGATTTTATTTTCTACTAACGAATGACTTATTTTTTTAACAAATTTACTCTCCTATCTTTTGCTACGTTTTTATTGGTATTTTACTGCTATTCTCTTCAATGTTTTATTACATTTTCACTAAAACATTGCCGCTATTCTCCATGATCCTAATCTAACAATAATTCTATAATAGCAATATATGTGCTATTATATCTAGAATCTTAAAAAATCTGCACCAGAATGGTCGTTAGTTCAAATTACATTATTTGAGTTGTTGACTGGAGAATAAATTATTGATATAAATCTCGCTTGCGAGGGCATTTAAATTGCACGAACATGCATAAACAAATTGGGACGTAGCTCAGTTGGTAGAGCAACGGTTTTTGGTATCGTAGGTCAGAGGTTCGAGCCCTCTCGTCCCAGCCATAGTTTACAGAGAAACACACTTTTATTGCGAGGTTGTTATGATTGGATCATGCTTATTGTTAATAAGGTTAATATTATACAATCTTGTAACGACAACTGCACATCATATGATATCACTTCAATTAATAATGTTAAAACTCTAAATCAAGATGATTTTACCGTCAAAAAAGCAACACCACAAAATTATGATATAATCTTTATTTGATAAACCTAATTATATGATAATACTTGATACTAATAATCAATTTCTATGTCATACTTCGCTACCCAGCAACCAAAAGAATGGCACTGTAGTGTTAAGAATTTGACATTCAAGAAACCCACGTATCAGGAAAATTTATACTAGAATATACAAACATTACACTTTCACTAACTCACGGTTTTACTGCATGACTTATAACATAGAATACCATAATCATAACTCTAAAAATAATGATAATAATTTATTGCTGCATACTGCAGAATCTATATTAGCTAATATAGATTCTGGTAATCCTTATTACCAAATTTTTAAAAAGCAAGATTCACAAAAATTATCTCAAACTTTTAGCGATATAGCAGATAAAATCAGAACTAACTTTTCCGATTTTATTGTTATTAGCATGGGTGGCTCAACACTAAACCCTCAAATGTTGGTAAATTTTTTAGGCCAAGACGAACACTCGCCCAAAATACATTTTCTAAACAATACTGATCCATTTTTCTTTGCTGACTTACTAAATACTATAGATATAAAAAACTCTGCATTCATTGCAATTAGCAAATCTGGAGAAACTTTAGAGACTAATGGTTTAGTTGGGTGCATACTCAAGGAATATCAAAAAAATAACATACAAGATATTAATAATCGCTCCTTCTTCATTACCGATCCTACAAATGGCACGTTAAAAAATATAGCCCTAGAAGTTGGTGGTACATTGCTTCATCACCAAGAGGGTATTAGCGGTAGATATTCTGGTTTATCATCTGTATCTTTGTTAATTGGTTTAATTGCAGGAATTAACATAGATGCTTATTTATCAGGTGCAAATGGGGTGATTGATGATTTTCGTTCTAATTTAGATCACAGCAAACCTCTTTTAAGTGCTAGTTCAATATATTATTCTAACAAAACTACGCTAGTGAATATTGGTTATTTGCAAAAGTTTTTTGTATTTTTGGAATGGTACTCACAAATTATTGCGGAATCTTTGGGCAAAGATAACAAAGGCTTCACGCCATTGAGAGGATTAGGTCCGAATGATCAGCATAGTATGCTACAACTATATTTAGAAGGGGTGCAAGATAAATATTTTAGTTTTTTCTACGTGAATAATTTTGACCAAGATACAGCAACCTACAAAACCACCAACTTAACTACTTTAGGATATTTAGCAAATAAAAGACTATCTGATCTGAATAAAGCTAACTTTGATGCAACCATAAACGCTCTAATACTAAAAAAAGCACCTGTAAGAAGCGTTGTGTTGAACAATCTATCTGCTGAATCTTTTGGGGCAATAACCTGCCATTTAATGTTTGAAATAATTACAATTGGATGTTTGATGAAAATCAACCCTTTTAACCAACCTGGGGTAGAGCTAATCAAAAACCACTCTAAAAAGTTAGTCAATAGTTTATATTAAAGAATAATAGTAGATTTATATTTTTTTTCTAGTTGTATTATTTATCAAAACATTATATTTTCACATCAGCATATGATGCTTACACGACAAAACATCATTTAACTTATACAATATTTACTAACTATGAAAATCAATTATATTTCTTTGCTGTTTCTATTACTAACATACACAGTCAATAGCTTCGCTGGGGACTACCCAAAACCAAGAATTGAAACAGAAATGGATGAAATGGGCTCTTTGCTTCAAGGAGAAGGGGTTGTTTTTAGACCTGGGAAAACCAAAAGTACAGCAACAAAAGCAAAAATTGGCAATGTTAACAAATATCTTTATCAAGCAACATTAGAGGTTCTTGACTTTGTGCCTTTAGCATCGGCTGATAGTGTCGGTGGAGTGATAATTACTGAATGGTATAATCCGAAAGGCCAGCCTAATACTCAATTTAAAATAAATGTTTTCATTAAAGGTGAAGTAATAAGTTCCGAGGCATTAGATGTTAAGGCTTATGAAAGAACTAAAGTTGGAAAAAAATGGTCGGATAATTACAAAGAATCAGCTATTGGTAGCATCTTGGAGGATAAAATTATTAGAAAAGCAAGGACTCTATATCAAGCAGAAAAGTAATCTCATCTTCTTATGAACACAAAAGACATAGAGACAAAATGGCAGAAAATCTGGGATAAATCCAATGCTTTTGTTGCAAGTAATAATTCTGAAAAACCTAAATATTACGTCCTTGAAATGTGGCCTTACCCTTCTGGGAAATGTCATGTGGGGCATTTGCGTAATTATTCAATTGGTGATGTAATCGCACGATTCTTCAAAGCTAAGGGTTACAACGTTCTTCATCCTATGGGATGGGACGCTTTTGGTTTACCTGCTGAAAACGCAGCCATTGCTAATAAATCTTATCCTGGAACTTGGACTTACTCAAATATTGATGTAATGAAACGGCAATTAAAATCTATTGGCCTTTCATATGATTGGAAAAGAGAAGTTAGCAGTTGCGATCCTAACTATTATAAACATGAGCAAAAGTTTTTTATTGATTTATTACATAAAGGTTTAGCCTATCAGAAAGAATCTATAGTTAATTGGGATCCTGTTGATCAAACAGTGCTAGCTAATGAGCAAGTAGAAGATGGTCGGGGATGGAGATCTGGTGCATTAGTTGAAAAGAAATATCTAAAACAATGGTTTCTAAAAATCACAGATTACAATGAAGAATTATTAAAAGATATTGATTCTCTAGATGGTTGGCCAGATAAAGTTAAAACAATGCAACGAAACTGGATTGACAAATCTCAAGGGGCTAATTTTCATTTTGATATAATAGATCATGATGAAAAAATTGAAGTCTATACAACAACACCAGAAGCAATTTTTGGGGCAACATTTGTAGCGCTTGCTTATAATCATCCATTTATTAATAAAATTAAAAAAACCGATAAAATTAGGGCATTTATTGATAAATGCGGACATAATTCTACTGCAGAAGCAGATATAGAAAAAACAAACAAAGAAGCTGTATTTACTGATTTTTTTGCTGAGCATCCTTTTGATAAAAATATAAAATTACCAATTATTATCACTAATTTTGTTTTGATGGATTATGGTACTGGAGCAATTTACGGATGTCCTGCCCATGATCAAAGAGATTTTGAGTTAACTAAAGTTACAAAAAATTTACCAATAAAACAAATAGCTAAGAGTAAAAATAGTGAGATTAATTTAACTCATGAAGCATATATCTACAAAGAAGATGATATAATAATTAATTCTTCATTTTTAACAGGAATGACTGCTCAGGAAGCAAGAGAAGTAATTATAGATAAATTTGAAGAAGCTGGTATTGGTACTCGCATGATTAATTATCGCTTAAGAGATTGGGAAATATCGAGACAAAGATACTGGGGATGCCCTATACCAATAATTTATTGTGATAAATGTGGCACTTTGCCGGTACCAGAATCTGATTTACCAGTTACATTGCCTGAAGATATTAGTTTTGATAAGCTAGGAAATCCACTTTATCACCACCAATCTTGGAAATATATAAATTGTCCAAATTGCCAAAGAAAAGCAACAAGGGAAACTGATACATTTGATACTTTTTTTGAATCATCTTGGTACTTTTCTCGTTTCTGTAATACAGCCACTGCTGAAATGGTCAGTACAAAAGATTGTAATTATTGGATGCCAGTAGACCAATATATTGGCGGTGTAGAACATGCAATATTACATTTACTTTATTCAAGATTTTTTACAAAAGCCATGGCTGATGTTGGTTATTTGAATATTCGAGAACCTTTTAAAAATCTTTTAACTCAAGGAATGGTTTTGCATACAACCTATAAAGATAAGTCTGGAAAATGGTTGTATCCTAGTGAAGTTGAAGCAAAGAATGGTAAATTTTTCCATAAAATAACTGGTGAAGAAGTTAACCAAGGAAAGCTTGAAAAAATGAGCAAATCTAAAAACAACGTCATAGATCTTGATTTAATGCTTGAGACTCATGGAGCTGATGCAATTAGAATGTTTGCTCTTTCTGATAGTCCAGCTGAAAGAGATTTAGAATGGTCTGCTGCTGGGATAGATGGTTGCAAAAAATTTATTACAAGATTATCTGCACAAACCAAAAAATTCTTTGATCTATTACAAAAACATTCGTCAAATAATAAGATTAACAACGAACTAGATAGTCAAATTCATGCCACTATCAAAAATGTTACCGAAGATATTCTTGCATATCGTTTAAACAAAGCAATAGCACGAATCAGGGAGTTATTTAATAATATTTCAGATGAGATTTCTAAAGAATTAAATGATGTGCCAACTATTTCTTTTGGTATTAAGACTATCATTCAATTGCTTAATCCTTTTATACCTCATATTACCGAAGAACTGTGGCAAAATATTGGTAATGACACCCCTTTATACGAAACTAATTGGCCTAGCTTCGATGAAGCAAAGTTACAAGTGAGTAACTATACTATGGCTGTACAGATTAAAGGTAAATTAAGAGCTACTCAAGATTTTTCAATTGATGCAACTGAAGAAGAGATCAAAAAAATTGTTACACAACTTCCCGCAATCCAAAAATATATAGATGGGATAGAAATAAAAAAGATTATTATCGTGCCACAAAAAATTGTTAATATAGTAGTATAATTTATGGATACAACTGGTCGAATAGCAAAATTCATTGCTACGGCTGGGGTTTGCTCAAGACGCCAAGCTGAGAAGATGATTGCTGATGGGCGGGTAAAGCTGGATGGAAAAATAATTACTACTCCAGCTATAAATGTTGGATCAGAAAATATTATAGAAATAGATAATAAAATAATACAAACAGCTATTACACCAAGAATTTGGCTGTATTATAAACCAGTTGGACTTATTACAACTCATAATGATCCGCAAAATAGGCCGACAATCTTTGATTCTTTAAAGAACCTTCTACCACGGGTCATTTCTGTAGGTAGGCTAGATTTAAACAGCGAAGGACTATTGTTACTGACAAACAGCGGAGCATTAGCTAGAGAATTTGAGTTACCTCAAAATAAGCTTGAAAGAGTCTATAAAGTGAGAGCACACGGTACCATCTCTAATCTAATCAATTATATAGCTCCAAAAAAATGCCATCAGATAACGATTGATAATGTAACTTATCGCCCCAAAAAGATTAAAATTATTTCAAAAGGAACAACTAATTCATGGTTTGAGGTTACTTTGACTGAAGGTAAAAATCGAGAAATTAGAAAAATCTTTGAATATTTTTCTCTTAAGGTAAATCGTTTGATTAGAGTTAAATATGGAAAATATGAATTAGGAAGCTTAACCCCAGGAGAATTTAAAGAAGTACATATTGACTAACTTTGCTTCATCAATATATTGCTATTTCTCTTAGTAATTATTTAGCAATCGAATCCCTAAAATATAGATAAATTAACCCGAACTATGGTGCAGCATAATGCTCTTATAAAGATACAAGATGCAGGAGATAAAACATGGAACTATAATCAAACCAGATGTTAGAATTGAATTGTTAGACGAAATCCCAGAAGAAAGAGGTGACTTTATACAAGAAGTATCAGAAAGAAAAATGCAAGTAAAAACCTTTCCTGTATATTACACTCCTGAATTACATAATACTGCACTTGTTTCACTTTTACCTCATGAGGAAATAAATGATGATTATCTTTATCTACTAGGAGAGGAGGAGTTACCCTATGATAGTAGTGAAAGTTCTTATGGCCCTTGTTTGGTTATATAATGTAAATTATAAGTTGCATTACATATTGTATTCTGTGAATATGAAATTTGCATTACTATTAAATTAAAAAAATCTGGATTTATTTTTATGGTACTCGTGACTAGTGGGCTAACCTTAAAATCAACATTACCTGAGAATTTTGTATTTTTAACTGATATTGATCCAACAATAATAGAAAACTCTCGTTATTACACTGATCAAAATTTTTTAGCTAGACAAGTCATTGGCTACAACACTCCTAGAATTATTTGTACAAAAGAAGCCGCGTTAAAATTAAAGGAAGCTAACGAAGATTTAAAAAAAGATGGTTATAAATTTGTTGTATATGATGGTTATAGGCCGCAAGAGGCTGTTGATGAATTTGCAAGATGGAGTGTTGATATCAATGACCAAGTAGCTAAAGAATATTATTACCCCACTCTTAATAAGAAAGATGTTTTTAAACTTGGTTATATCGCTAAACGATCAGGACATAGCCGTGGTAGAACTTTTGATTTAACACTAATAGAAACTAGTAAAATTCTCAGGCCTATAGCTATAACTAAACGAATATTGCAAAATGGAGAAACCATACCTTTTTTAGATGATAATACTATTGATATGGGATCAAGTTTTGACTTATTTCATCAGGTATCTAATCATGGAAGTAATTTAGTAAATAACGAACATAACGAAAACCGTGAATTACTTAAAGTTATCATGAAAAAACATGGTTTTAACGATTATCAAAAAGAGTGGTGGCATTATACACTAGAGAATGAACCATATAAAACAACTTATTTTAACTTTTATAGCACCGATAAATATAACAACTAGACCTTCCTAGATAATAACCAGTTAATAAACCACTTATTGAATTTTCAATATA
>JBGCEX010000052.1:0-16451 GCA_045106635.1 Rickettsiaceae bacterium
CTTTTCCAAGCATTCTTGGGTCAGTAATTTCTTCTATCATTGTTAATATCTTCATCTTTTACAGCTGCATAAAAGAATCAATTATTATCTTAATATTACATTAATTGCTAATACTAAATTTCATGCAATCGCCCTGCTTAGAAGGGGGAGATAAGATTTTTAGCGAAAATTAATAATAATATAAATAAATATAATGAAAAATACAGTTAATAAATTATATGGTTTTATTGCAAAGCTTGTTTCACTACTAGAGGACGAGCTTGATGAAATAGGATCGAGTAAATCAAAAAATGCTCTAAATGTAAAAAAGAACATTACAGATACATTGAATAAGCTTGTGTCTTTAATTATTCAGTTAAATAAACTTAGCAAGGATGAGATAGGTGAGGAATGCACAATAAGCAAAGAAGATAACAATATTATAAAATCTTTTATAGAAAAATATAATTTACAAAATAAAATATAAGGCACAGAAATAGTGAAAGATACAGAAGAATTTCTTGAAGCAATATTGAGTGATGATTTCCCTAGTTTTATTGCTAAGGTTTTTTCAGCCATAAATCCAGGGGCTAAGTATCATGCTAACTGGCATATAGAGTTGATAGCCCAATATTTAGAAGCTGTTCGCCATGGGCAAACTAAACGCTTGATAATAAACATGCCTCCTAGAGCATTAAAATCGATATGCGTGAGTGTGGCTTGGCCTGCTTGGCTTCTAGCTCTGTCTCCAAGTACAAGAATAATGGTAGCAAGCTACTCTTCCATTTTAAGTATTAAGCATTCACTAGATTCAAGATTAGTAATCTCATCAAACTGGTATAAGAAGCTCTTTCCTAATACTAGAATATCAAAAATTCACAATCAAAAAAGTAAGTTTTTAACTACCAAAAATGGTTTTCGTTTTGCCACAAGTGTTGGTGGATCAGCAACAGGTGAGGGAGGGGATTTTCTGATAATAGATGATCCTCATAATCCTACCCAAATTAATTCATTAAAAATACGTAATAGAGCTATAGATTGGTTTGAACAAACATTTGTAACCAGACTTAATGATAAAAACAAAGGGGCGATAGTTCTTGTTATGCAAAGGCTTCATCAAGATGATTTCTCCGCTCATTTGCAATCTTCTGGTAGCTGGGAAATTTTAAAAATCCCAGCATTGGCGCCTAAAAATATTGAATATAATTTCGGAAACTTTCATAAGTTGTATAGTCAAGGTGAGATTTTAGACAAGATCCGCGACACCCCAGAATTTTTATGTAATATCGAACAAGAAATTGGTGCAAGAAATTATGCTGCTCAGTTCTTGCAAGAGCCGTTACCTAATAATTATAACCTACTATCTCAGGATGATATCCATTATTTTGAGAAACTACCTGAGCAATTTGATTTCTTTGTTCACAGCTGGGATACTGCTATTAAAATATCCGAAAAAGCTGATTATACAGTAGGAACTATCTGGGGAGTGCTCCAGAATAAATATTATTTAGTGCAAATGATTAGAAAGAAGTTTGTTTATTCCTATTTAAAAAATGAAATTGAAAAGCAGATTCATAAATATATACCAAAATTTGTTTTAATTGAAGATAAGGCAAGTGGACAACAAATCATTCAAGACTTAAAGCTTTCTGGATTTAAGAACATTAAAGCTATCAAACCATCTTTGGATAAACTCACAAGATTTGCATCAGTTATACATTTTTTTGAAAATGCGACTGTATTAATACCGAAACAATCTGGATTTAATAGAATGTTAATCTCTGAAATTACAAATTTTCCAAATAGTAAGAATGATGATATAGTTGATTCTATTAGTCAGTTTTTGAATTTTATTAAACAACAAAATACTAATAATTTAGTCCAAATAAGGCGGTTATGAAATGTGTGAGCCACCCATCCATCATCATGAGCGGAGTGCAAGTAATATTCTATCGATTTTATTCACACTTCTCTAGCTTTATTCGTTTTCTGAGCTTGCTGTTCTTTTATTTTTTCGCTCATGGATTTTGGTTCTGCGCGAGTATTAGTAGCTTGTTTGTTTTTAATAAATTCTTTAAAGTCTTTATCTTCAAATTTAAATTTAGCCATATTTTGACTTAGAGTTTTTGTTTTATCAAATCTGGCATCTTTTTGCACATTTATTCCAAGAGTTTTTACAAAGTCCAATCTAACTGTTTCTGGTGTGAATGAATCATTTAAGGCGTTAGTCAAAGCTTTGATAGTATTTGTATCAGCTGTAATTTTGCCAGATGTTCTAGCTGTTGCTGAAATAGTTATGACATCAGACAACACCTCCTCTTTGCTTTTATTTTTCCAAGGTTCGTCTTTACAGAATTCTAGCAGAACTTTTAATTTCTCTGTTTTGCCACCGACAACTTTATCCTTCCAGCTTTGGATCGTGCTTTTAGCTTGTGAATCTTCATATATTTTCAAAAAGAAATCTTTCGTTTCAAAATTTGGGTCTTTGATTGGTACAATATCATGATTATCTAGATATCTTGAAGTTTGCATAAATCCTTTGATATGAAGATATTCTGCTTTTTCTTGGGCTAAGTCAAAAGATAGTGTGCCAACATCATCAGGTCTAAGACCACAGTATTTAAAGCATTTTCTCTTACCCGTTCAAAAGTTTTGTTTTCTTCTTCTGAATATTTAAAAACTCCTCCTACTCTGGCTAGCGCCTTGAAAACAACATCCATCAAAAATTTCACTAATTTATTGGGATTTACTATTTTTTCCTTAGCACTATAAATAGCTATGTTAGCGGCGTCATCCATGCCAGAACCAAAGGCAAGTGCTAATGTGCGACCAGTTTTTTTTGCTGATTGAATTTCTTCAGGATTATCTGATATATCCTTAGGACCATTTGCATTGTGTTCATTAAAATGACTTAAAGGTAGATTGTCTCTATATCCACCATCTACGTATTGCTTGCCATTAATAGTAACTGGTTCAAATACTATGGGGATAGAGGCAGATGCTCTGCAGGCTAGAGCAATTTCTACATCAGGAGTGTTTCTGCTATCAAAGATAGTTAAATCTCCTGTATCTCTGCTAGTAGCTGTAACGACTAAATCCTTAAATGTATCTGGTGCGATAACTCTGAGCATAGCTAAGTCTTTGAACAAAATTTTTCCTTCTGGATCAAGAGCTTTTTCCTTTATTTGCTGGATTGGTTTACCATCAGAACTAATTATGTTTAATAATACATCATTCTTGTTTTGTAAGTTCTTCTAGAGTTTCTTCTTTTTCTGCTTGAGGTAAAGATTCTGCTGCTAATTTCTGTTTGTCTATTTGTTCTAAACGTTGACTACATAGATCAGCTATATCGGCGCTTTCAAGAAATTCTGATATATGACTAGAGATAGTATTTTTTAATAAATTTAATAATGGTTTACCATCTTTATTAACAAGAAATCCCTCTCCAAGTAACCCTTTGAGGTTAGTATCTTTTGTAATTTGTTTATATTTTTCACTGGAAATTCCTGTTGCTATCATAGCAGCAGTAAGAGAACCAGCCGAAGAGCCAGCAACAGCATCAAGGTTTTTAAGGATTCCACCTTTAGACAAAGCCTCATGAGCTCCTGAGTAAATTGCACCTTTAGCTCCACCTCCGCTAAAACTTGCGCATTTAAAAGGTTGATTCTGGGCTGCGACTATTTCTTCAATGGAACTGTCTTTCATACTTTTAACTAAATTTTAAATTGTTTATGTGTTATAGCAATAGTAATCTAAATGAGCGGCCATAATCAATATATTCAATTAGCATTTATCTAAAAATATTGAACAAGGTGTTTTTAATGACAATCAAGAAAAAATTTGCTACAGTGTTGTATCTTAATTTCCTATTGAAAATAGAGTTATCTTAAATCAATTATTATATGCAGTTTATAGACGAATCAAAAATATATATAAAAGCAGGCGATGGTGGTAATGGGTCAGTAAGTTTCAGAAGAGAGAAATTTATTGAGCGTGGAGGGCCAGACGGAGGTGACGGCGGTGATGGAGGGAGTATCATTTTTCAAAGTAATTCTCATCTTAACACTCTTTTAGATTTTCGTTATATCAGACATTTTAAAGCCCAAAATGGAGCTTCGGGTCGAGGGAGAAACATGACTGGCAAATCACGCGCGCCACTAGTTCTGAAAGTGCCAGTTGGTACTCAAATATTTTCAGAAGATGGCAATTTGCTAATTCATGATTTTACACAAGATAATCAGCAGTTTGAAATTATCCCTGGCGGCAGGGGAGGCCTTGGTAATAATCATTTTAAATCAAGTACTAATAAATCTCCAAGAAAACGAACTGAAGGTGAAATCGGCGGAGAAATGGATGTTTGGTTAAAATTGAAACTTCTTTCTGATGCTGGACTAGTTGGTTTGCCAAATGTTGGTAAGTCTACTTTTTTATCCAGAACTACTGCGGCAAAACCTAAAATTGCAGATTATCACTTTACTACCTTAAAACCTGGCCTTGGCGTTGTTTATATTAATGAAGAAGAATTTGTATTAGCTGATATTCCAGGATTAATTGAAGGTGCAAATACTGGTAGCGGTCTTGGTGATAAATTTCTTAAACATATAGAAAGATGTGGTGTGCTTATTCATGTAATTGATGCCAATTCTTCTCACGTTGATAAAGATTACCTAACTATTAGAAATGAGCTTGAATCATATTCTGCTCTTCTAAAAGATAAAACTGAAATTTTATGTATAAATAAAGTAGATAGTATTGACGCAAAGACATTAGCAAAAAAAATAAAATTACTTGAAAAAGTGTCTGGTAAAAAAATATATCCTATTTCTGGTTATGCGAATATTGGTCTAGAAGCAGTGCTGAAGCAGGTATTATATGAAATCAAAGCTTGGCGAAGTAAATAGTATTATAGTAAGGCAATATTACTGTAATTATTAGCTTTGAGGGTGCGATTAAAAGACTATCACAATAGCCTTGTCTGGATTCCTTACTAATTTTGGTTCTGTTACATCTTATTGAGTTCACTGCTAGCCCCTTATATTCATAATAAAAAGAGTGTGCAATATGGTTTTGGTCTTTTAAGACTCTTCTCAACTAAATATTTTGTTATTTAAAAATGATAACTTAACTAGTTGTATTTTAGCGACTTACAACATTACCTTTTCTAATTCTATCTTCGATTTCATGACGAAAATGTCTAATCAGACCTTGTATAGGCCAAGCTGCAGCATCACCAAGAGCACAAATAGTATGTCCCTCAACTTGTTTGCTAATATCTAACAATTTATCAATTTCTTCAATTTTAGCCTCTCCTCGATAAAGACGCATCATAATACGCCACATCCAACCAGTACCTTCACGACATGGCGTACATTGGCCACAAGATTCATGCATATAAAACTTGCTTAAACGGGCGATAGCATAAATTATATCAGTAGAATTATCCATAACTATAATTCCACCTGTACCAAGACCAGAACCAAGAGCGCGTAATGAATCAAAATCCATAGTTACTGTTTCACACATATCTTTTGTAATCATTGGCACAGATGATCCACCAGGAATAACAGCCTTTAGGTTATCCCATCCTCCACGAACCCCTCCAGCATATTTCTCTATTAACTCCTTTAAAGGAATGCCCATAGCTTCTTCCACATTCTTTGGCTTATTAACATGACCCGAAATGCAAAATAATTTAGTACCAGTATTATTAGGTTTTCCTATGCTTGAAAACCACGATGCGCCTCGTCTTAAAATAGTTGGAACCACTGCAATAGATTCCACATTATTAATAGTGGTAGGGCAGCCATATAAACCAGCTCCAGCAGGAAAAGGTGGTTTTAATCTTGGCTGACCTTTTTTACCTTCTAAACTCTCAAGCAATGCTGTTTCTTCTCCGCATATATAAGCTCCAGCACCTCGATGAAGATATATATCCAAATCATAACCAGAACCACAAGCATTCTTACCAATTAACTTTTCTTCGTAAGCTTCATCTATTGCTTTTTGCACAGCTAGCGCTTCATTGTAAAATTCCCCACGTATATAGATGTAACAGCTATGTGCACCTATTGCTATTGAAGCAAGCAGACATCCCTCTAATAACTTATGTGGCTCATATCTTAAAATATCTCGATCTTTACAAGTGCCAGGTTCTGATTCATCAGCATTAACAACGAGATAAGAAGGTTTATGATGAGTTTTTGGCATAAAAGACCATTTCATACCAGTTGAAAAACCAGCTCCTCCTCTACCTCTTAAACCTGAAGTTTTTACTTCTTCAACAATCCAATCGCGACCCTTAATAATTAAAGATTTGGTTTTATCCCAGTCACCACGGAGTTTTGCTGAAACCAAATCGGGGGAATGCTCATTATATAGGTTAGTAAAAATCTTATCTTGAGTTTGTAACATCATCACCTTCTAAAAAATATTGTGGAATTTTGATATCTACAACTTTATTCAAGGCTCTAGTAGCATTGAAAACTAGATACCATTCTTCATTTTTAATATAATACTGCACATCCCTTTTACTAATTTTATCTAGGAACATTTCCCAATCATCATTCGGTTGCAAGTGACCTTCAGAAAGTTTTATGATTTCTTTAAAAACACTGCCACTCATCGAGTTAAAAATCTCATTAGTTTTTATTAGATCAGCATTTTGCACATCAAAATTCAAACTATCAATACGGTAAATTTTATTATCTTTTTTTGTAATCCATCTAATACTAAAATAATCCAAAGATCCAGATTCTGGAAAATCAAATCTTACTGAAAAATTACTCCTTTTTCCTTGGTTGCAAATTGCATATGAGTGAATGAAGTCATGGATTTCATCATTAAGCGCATCTATTATTTCTTCCTCATCATTATAAAGAACTGGATAAGTTATTTTACCACTACACTTTCCAGATGGAATAGATTTTGTAAACTCATGAGAATTTTCGCTAACAAAGAATGAGCCTCTTATATAATCAGCATTCGCTGAAGAAACTGTTAAAACAATTATAGTTGTTAAACAGCAGATAAGTTCTTTTATTTTAGTCATTTGCACTATATTCATAATCAAACCATATATTAAGTTCATAACTATAAAAAAGGTTTTTGAGTTCATATTTCTGAATTGAGAATATTAGATCTAATCTATCTTATAAACTCTTATTCACTTTTTTGCTGTCTTTCTTGTCAAGTTCATCAATAATAGTTCGCATTTTTTCAGCTGTTAGATTTTCATAATAATCATCATTTATCTGAACTAAAGGTGCATTCACACAAGCTCCAAGGCATTCAACCTCTGAAATAGTAAATTTACCATCTGCAGAACTATTACCACATTTAACACCAATTTGATCTTCACAGGCTTTTAGAATCTCAGCAGAGCCTCTTAGCCAGCAAGGAGTTGTTCCGCATATTTGAATATGATGCTTACCTACGGGTTGTAAATAAAACATACTGTAAAATGAAGCTACTTCATAAACACGCATATAAGGTTCTGAAATATAATCTGCAACATATTCAATAGCATCTACTGATAACCATCCATTATTTTGTCTTTGAGCTAAGTCCAATAATGGAAGAACAGCGCTTTTTTGTCTGTCATCAGGATATTTGCTTACTATTTCCTTGGCTTTTTGTGTATTATCCTTATTAAAACTAAATTTATTATTATTATTGGTCATCTGTCAATTTCTCCGAACACTATATCTAGACTCGAAATTATAGATACTACATCAGCCATTAAATGGCCGCGAGCCATAAAATCAAGGCCTTGTAGGTGAGCAAACCCTGGTGCTTTGATGCGACATCTATAGGGTTTATTAGTACCATCCGAATATAAATAAACACCAAACTCTCCTTTTGGCGCTTCAACAAAACCATATGTCTCACCTGCTGGTACATTATATCCTTCTGTATATAATTTAAAATGATGAATCATAGCTTCCATAGATTCCTTCATCTTTGAGCGAGATGGTGGAGTTATTTTTGAATCCAATGATTTTACTGGTCCCTTTGGTATTTTATTCAAACATTGATCTATAATCCTAAGTGACTGATACATTTCTTCCACTCTGATTAAATATCGATCATAACAATCACCAGAAACACCAATCGGTACATCAAAATCCATTTCATCATATATTTCATATGGTCTAGCTTTTCGAAGATCCCATTCAATTCCAGATCCCCTAAGCATTGGCCCTGAAAACCCCCAATCCATTGCTTGTTTTTGACTAACAACACCAATCCCTACAAGCCTCTGTTTCCATATACGATTATTGTTTAATAATGTTTCAACATCTGCTAAATATTTTGGAAAATTTTGTACAAAGATACCTATATCTTCTAGTAAACCATCAGGCAGATCTGAGGCTACTCCACCTGGTCTAAAATAATTAGAATGCATACGAGAACCAGAAACTCTTTCATAAAATTCCATGAGTTTTTCGCGCTCATCAAATAACCATAAAAGAGGTGTAGTAGCACCAAGGTCAACTGCTTGCGTACCTATATTCATTGTATGGTTTAGAATTCTTGTAAGCTCAGAAAAGAGGACCCTAATATATTTAGCTCGTATTGGTACTTCACATTTTAATAATTGCTCTACAGCTAATGCATAAGCATGCTCTTGACACATTGGTGATACATAATCCAAACGATCAAAATAAGGCACAGCTTGAGCGTATGTTTTATGTTCTATTAATTTTTCTGTACCCCTGTGAAGCAATCCTATATGAGGATCAGCTTTGTTAACTACTTCTCCATTCATTTGAAGAATAAGACGCAAGACTCCATGTGCAGCAGGGTGTTGAGGACCAAAATTAATTGTTGTCAATTCATTATCTTTTTTATCAACGCTCTCTTCTTCTAACATAAGATGTATTAATTCAGTTACTACTACTTCGTTGCTTTTTCATCACCGGGCAAGACATACTCTCCAGGACCTTGCCATGGAGAAACAAAATCAAAATTCCGAAATTCTTGTTCAAGTAAAACGGGCTCATATATCACTTTTGCCAATTTTTCATCATATACAACTTGTACATGGCCGGTAAGAGGAAAATCTTTGCGTAATGGATGCCCTTTGAAACCATAATCAGTCAAGATACGCCTTAAATCTGGGGAATTTTTAAATTTAATACCAAACATATCAAATATCTCTCTCTCATACCAACAAGCAGCGCTATAAACCGAGGTTAATGAATCCACTAGCTCATCTTCTGCTAGCTCGATTTTTAGTAAAACCCTTTCATTCAGTTGTAAACTTAGCAAACTATACACTACTTCAAAACGGTTTTTACGCTCTGGAAAATCAGCGGCAAAAAGGTCTGTTAAGATTGCAAACCTTAAACCTTGATTTTCTTTTAAAAATTGAACCAATAATATTATATCTTGTGAAGATATTTTATATCCAGCAAAACCATCTACTAAAAGTTTTGAAGATACTAGCTTTTCCTTTTTTAAAAAATCGTCAATAATATCTACAAAATTCATTACTAGCCTTTAAATCTACTGGTTCTTTTGATTTTTCTTTGTAGTTGCATCAAACCATAAATTAAGGCTTCTGCAGTAGGTGGACAACCGGGAACATAAACATCAACTGGTACAATTCGATCACAGCCTCTAACTACCGAGTAAGAATAGTGATAATAACCACCACCATTAGCACAACTCCCCATAGAGATAACATATTTAGGATCAGCCATTTGATCATAGACTCTCCGCATAGGAGCTGCCATTTTATTTGTCAATGTTCCAGCTACTATCATCAGATCAGCTTGTCTTGGGCTAGGACGAAATAAAAATCCAAATCTATCCATATCATATCTTGATGCAGCTGCTTGCATCATTTCAACTGCGCAACACGCAAGCCCAAAAGTCATTGGCCATAAAGAATTTGCTCTAGCCCAACCTACTAAATCATCCACTTTTGTTAAAACGAATCCACGATCCGATAGTTCTTCTTCAAAAAAACTATCTTGGGGTGATATTGTATTTTTCATAACCGAGACCACAATCTATTGCTAGTTATTCCCATTCTAAAGCGCCTTTTTTCCATTCATAAATAAATCCAACAGTCAACATAGACAAAAAAACTATCATCGACCAAAAACCAAACAAACCTATTGTTTTAAGGTTAATAGCCCAAGGAATTAAAAAAGCTACTTCTAAATCAAAAATAATAAATAAAATAGCTACCAAATAAAAACGAATATCAAATTTTGTTCTCGCATCTCCGAAAGGATCAAAGCCACATTCATATCCTTTAAGCTTATTTTCTTGAGGGTTTTGTTTTGCAAGAATTTTAGGTAAAATGACAACAACTAAGGCGATAAAGGTAGCGATACCAAAAAAAACTATAATTGGTAAATACTCAACTAGAATCTTAGAATTATGATGCATTAGTATGTATACCTTATCAACTTTATTGACTCTTTGATAATGTAATTGCTACACTAAAAACATAAAATTAGCAACAAAAATTAGCCAGACAAACGTGACTCTAGATTCAGAGTATGTAATTTTGTACAGTACTGTGAGGATGTTGTAAATAAGTGGTAATAGACTTCTTTGCTCAACAAATGATAAAACTATCTCAAAATCATCAAGATTACAAATACTGCTTTTAAAAATTATGTAGTGATAAACGGTTTATATCCGTTGTTATTGTTAACTATAGTTTAATTAAAAAGATGAAAGCTAAGTGCAATGTATGAAGAACTCTAGTAACTTGAAGGTAATAAGGTTTAAATATGCTCTAAAACGTTTTTTATTATATTGGTTGTATGGTATTATATCAGCAGTGTTTCCATTTTTTTTTGGAATTTTGTTTGGTTTTCCATCAGTGTTTCTAGCAGCTAGTACACTTGCGATAGCTGATGCAATAAATTTAAAAATAGAGATTGATGGAAAAACGCCTCTAGTTTTTAGCAGAGCACACAAAATAACTCTCTTCATATTAGCTCTAATAATGATTCTTTACATTTTTGTATTAGGTGTTATAGAAAATTATAAGTAGTAGCTTAATAGTAACTATTTACAATCTTAAAAGTTACAATAGGAAATAGCTGATGAACATTTCAATTACCATCGTTCTTAATTACAACCATTAGCGTTAAAAAATTATTTTTTTTAATATCTAACATATTACTACTTTTATAATTTACATTAAGTTCAAGTTATAAAACCTCAAGTACGTTTTATTTAATAATTATAAGAAAAAAATAGTATACTCTATATTTCTATAAATATATCCTAAATCCTAATTCAGTAATTTAACTAGAGTACTTATAAGTGCATTTGGATTATCAAGACATAATAGAAAAGTATAAATCTTATGATATAACAATAGATGAAGCAAAGGTCAAAAAAGCTATTGAATTTGCTGTAAAATATCATGGTACTCAACAAAGAGAGTCTGGAGATCTTTATTATCATCACCCTCTTGAAGTAGCAGAGATTATCGCGGAAATGCGTCTAGATACCGATTCAATCGTTACAGCTATATTACATGATACTATTGAAGATACAGATTTAACTTTCGAGGATATAGAAAAAAACTTTGGCAAAGATGTTGCGAAATTAGTTGATGGAGTTACTAAACTTACAAAAATTAAATTTAAAGCAGATAATGTTCGTCAAGCAGAAAATTTCCGTAAATTACTAATAGCAATGAGTAATGATATAAGAGTTTTACTCGTTAAACTCGCTGATCGTTTACATAATATGCGTACTATAAACTCTATTACCAAAAAAGAAAAAAGAAAGAGAATAGCTTTAGAAACCATTGAAATATACGCTCCACTAGCTGAAAGAATAGGGGTTCAAAGGATAAAAGAAGAGTTGCAAGATATTTGTTTCCAAGTTCTCAACCCAGATATTAGGCAGTCCATAATTCAACGCTTCAAATCTATCGAAGCTGGGCAAGATAAACTTATCCCACAAATCATTGCTGAAATTAAAACAACCTTTGAAATTCAAGGTTTAAAAGTCACGGTTTCTGGTAGAAGAAAAACAGCTTATTCTACATGGATGAAAATGCAGCAAAAAAATATTAGTATAGATCAATTATCAGACCTAATAGCATTTAGAGTAGTAGTAGATAAAAAAGAAATTTGTTATAGAGCTCTTGGTATAATTCACAGTGAATATAAAATGGTACCTAATAATTTTCAAGATTTTATAAGTACACCTAAAAACAATGGTTATCAGTCTTTACATACGGTAGTTATTGGACCTTTACGTCAAAAAATTGAAATACAGATCAGAACATATAAAATGCATGATATAGCTGAACTTGGAGTAGCGGCTCATTGGCGTTACAAACAAGCTCATGATGATATTTCAGATAGTAAAAATTATACATGGATTAGAGAATTACTTTCAATTTTAGATCAAAGTGATCCTGATTTATTTCTACAAAATACTAAATTAGCAATGTACTATGACCAAGTATTTTGTTTCACTCCAAAAGGCAACTTAATAGCTTTACCAAAAGGAGCAACAACAATTGACTTTGCCTATATGGTTCACTCAGATATAGGTAATAAATGCGTAGGCGCAAAAATCAATGGCAAGATAGTTCCATTAAAAACACAACTTTTTAATGGCGATCAGATTGAGATAATAACTTCTAAGCACCAGACAGCCTCTCCATCATGGGAAAAATTTGTAGTTACTGGTAAGGCAAGAGATGAAATTCAAAAAGTTATTCAAAAACAATCAAGAACTCAACATATCAAACTTGGTAAAACAATCATTCAAAAATCAATGAAAGTTAACAACATAGAAGATGAATCAAAAGCTCTTTTAATCGCTTGTAAATTTTTTAAAAAACCCCTTGATGAATTATTTTTTGCAATCGGAGAAGGAACAATTACTCGAGAAGAAGTAATAGAAAAGATAATGCCTAAAAAAAGTAGATTAAGCTCAACTTTATCTTTATTAAAGTTTGGAAAAAAAGCTTCTTTGCATCTACAAGAAAAAAATGCTATACCAATTAAAGGCTTAATACCAGGAATGGCTATGCATTATGCCAAATGTTGTCACCCTCTTCCTGGCGATAAAATAGTTGGTATTGTTCACACAGGTAGTGGTGTTACAATCCATACTTCTGACTGTGGGATGTTAAATAACTTTGCGGGCATGCCAGAGAGGATACTTGATCTTACTTGGGATAGTAACAGATCTAATATACCTTTTGTCGCAAGAATTAAAATTTTATTGCTAAATGAACCTGGAAGCCTTGCAGCCTTAACAGGAGAAATTGCTATAGATGGTGGAAATATAATTAACTTTAAGATAACAAGTCGTAATATCGATTATTTTGAAATGTTATTTGACGTAGAAGTTAAATTTTCTAAACATATAGATGAAATTATTAATGCACTTAGAACTAAGAAAGTAGTACAATATATAGACAGAGATAAAAGCGATAGATAATTTTTTTTAAAGTGTAGGTCTTTATTTAAATAATAAAGTAAGGTTATAATGCAAAATTCAACTTATACCAATGACTCTTCAGAAACTCTATCTGGTACTCAAATAGTAACGATCACATTATCATGTTGCTCTTTATTAGGAACGTTACTGGCAATTGCTTACGTCAAAATCAAATCCCAGTTTAGAGATAGACAGGATTCAAAAATTGAGCTTACCAACGAAATGACCAAAGAAGGTACAAAAATAATAACATTAAACAAAATAACAATAACATATAGTAATGATGAAAATTATTTTGAGGAAGCCGTTAGCATGAAAAATGGCAAAAATAAAAACCATGAATCTAAATCACTTGAACTAATTAACGATTCTCAAATAGATACAATATTAAATAATAATAACCTTGGTGATGTAATAATTGCAAATACAAGAAAATCATTAGAGCAAAAAGCTCTGAACACATATATTAAATCGATTTCTATGGCACAATCTGAAAAAATAAATAACTCAAACATATTGAAAATTTAGGTGACTCTGCAAGCTTTAGTTCAACAGATTTTCTTGAGCAAACTCATGATATATGAAAGGATGTTCATTTCCTTCTTTTGATAAAAAATGTAGAGCAATGTAATTGAGTAAGTAACCTTACTGATAATTTGTTTCTAATTTTTGTTGATCCAAATACTCTGGTTTACCAAAAATATCTGGGTCTTGTAAAATAAATAATTTGTTATTAATTTTACCAAGTTTTTGAGTTACGCCAAATTGCAGTTTGATTATGTTATTCTCTTCTATTATTTTTATCATTTCAATATTTTTTGTATTTTTATGAAACATAATCTCACTTGCTTTTCCTGAATCTAAATGACTCAATTCCAGCTTATAATGGTCATTATCTTGCTTAGCAGAAATAATTTCAAATTGATCGTCAAAATTTATTCTATCAATTAGTAAAAAATTAAAAATATTTTCCTCTGCAGAGATTCTGCTTAAATTTTCCATTTCATCGTCATATACAGAAACGTAACTTTTATTACCTACAATCAATAATGGAAATGGTTTAAAGTAGTTTACCCTAAACTTGTGAGGTTTCTTTATCACTAGAATACCAGTTGCTTTTGTTCCTTTTGAATCCACTTGCTCAAAACTAATAGCTACTGACTGAATATCTTGGATATAAGATTTTATATCATCTACAATTTGCTTTTCTGTAGATGCAAATACAAAGTTGATTTTAAATATTATTAACAGTAATATTATAAAATTAATAAAACTCTGATTTCCGAATTTATGTGTCTTGGGAGTGAGATTATTCATAAAAATTGCTCTGCAAATTCGATTTAAGTTTTTACATAGTAATGAATGAGTACTATAAGTTCAAATAGTAATAAATAATTTTTATCAGAAAAACAATGACAGTTAAAATCGCTGCATTAAAAGAAAGGGCAAAGGGAGAAAACAGGGTTGCTATCACACCTGACATAGTAAAATTGTATCTTAAAAAAGGTTACAGTGTATTTGTTGAGAAATCTATTGGTATTACTGCTAATTTTACAGATGAAGAATACATAATTGCTGGAGCGAAGGTTTCAGCAGTTCCACTAGAAATTATTGCCGATGCTGATATTATACTTAAGGTGCAACCATCGCCAATTGAAGAAAAACTAAATGAAATTAATATAGCTAAAACTGGAGCAACAATAATTGGTTTACTTTCTCCACATTCTCATAGTGAATATATAGATAAGGCAATATCTAAGAATTTGTCAACTATAGCTATGGAGTTGGTTCCAAGGATTACCAGAGCTCAAAATATGGATGTTCTTTCATCACAAAGTAACTTAGCTGGTTATAGGGCAGTTATTGAAGCATGTTATTATTATGATAGAGCTTTTCCTATGATGATGACTGCAGCAGGAACTATAAATCCAGCAAAGACATTAATTCTTGGAGTAGGAGTTGATGGGTTACAAGCAATTGCTACAGCAAAAAGGTTAGGTGCTGCTGTTTCTGCTTATGATGTAAGAGCTATCACAAAAGAACAAGTAGAAAGTTTAGGAGCAAAATTTGTATATCCGGCAGGAGAAGTTACAGATAGAGAAGATAAGTCTGGTTATGCAAAAGAAGTAACAAAAGATTTTGCTGCAATTCAAGAAGCATTTTTACTTGGAATAATAGGTAATTTTGACATAGTGATTACCACAGCACAAATCCCAGGTAAAAAAGCGCCAATTCTTCTTACTAAAAATATGCTTTCCAAAATGAAACCAGGCTCGGTGCTAGTTGATATAGCAACAGCTACTGGTGGAAATATTGAAGATTCTGTTATGGATAAAATAGTAAGTAAAAAAGGTGTAAAGATTATCGGTTGGTCAAATATAGCGGCAAGAGTTGCTACTGATGCTTCAAAATTATACGCAAAGAATTTATATAATTTTTTAGAACACGCCATAAAAGACGGTAAAATTGATTTTTCTGATGAGATTGTTGAGGAAATGCTAATAGGAATAGATGGCAAAATGATAAATAAGAAATTTAAGATTAATTAATGATGGAGATTGGTAAATCAAAACTTATTAATTAAGTTGTTATTAGTGGTGCTAGAGGAATTATCTGATGATATTATAATTTTATTAAACCTATGATATGTATATAGAATTTGATTATAAAGAGTAAGTAAACTTTAGTTTTCAAATAGGCGTATGGGGACGACTGCTATAAGTGCCTTTTTGGTAGTAGTTAGTTTTTATGATAATTGTTAGAAGCTAAAATATATTAAATTAAGTTGATATTTATGTATAGGTGTATAGGTCTGGTCATGTAAGGTGGCCCAATTTGTCTAGACTAAAAATGAGATATTTAGAGATATAATTTGCTTCATAATTTTACACAATATTTTTTCTAAAATACACTTGTTCTGGAGTTAAATATTCTAAGGATTGGTGCATCCGATTTTTATTATAAAAACTCATATAATTAGTTATAGCATTTTTTGCCTCCTTTACAGTATTTAAAATTATCAAATATATTTT
>JBGCEX010000053.1:0-6810 GCA_045106635.1 Rickettsiaceae bacterium
ATCCATCTGTTACAGCTATGGATGCTGAAAAATTTAGAGAATATTTAATTTCGGAAAAAGGCAAAGAAGAATCTGCAAAAGTTTTTGCAAAACCAGCAATGCAGACAGCCCTTAATAAAATTGAAGTTGAAGGTTACAAAGAAGTTCATAATAAATTTCAAGAAAATTTTCAAAATGTTGCTTGGGCAGCAGAAGCATCTAGCCCAGATCAACCAAAAACTAAATCATGTGAAATCAAGAATGAAGCTGGGCAAGTTGTTGCTAATATCAAGGAAACAACTCATGACAAAGCACCAATAGCAGTAACACTTGAAAATGGCGAGAAAGTAACTGTCAAAAGTTTTAGAACAATAGAGTTTCCATTAGATAATAAAGGCAAAGGGCCACTTCATTTGTCAATGGCAGTAAAGGATGAAAATGGGAAAAATATTGCTGAAAAAGATGCCGTTTATTTTACTGCACATTATGATGAGAAAGGTAAATTAACTGAAGTAAGTTCACCAGTACCTGTTAAGTTTATGGGAAAAGGCGATGATGCTGTGGGTTATATCGAGCGCAATGGTAAAGTATATACACTACCAGTAACTCAAGGCAAATATAAAGAAATGATGAAGGAGGTTGCTAAAAACAAAGGAATGGGAGTCAATCTATCGCAAGAAGTTGAAAAACCCGCTGAGGATCTTGCTGTAACTAAGTCAAAAACTGTAGAACCAGTACTGGAGAAAGAAGAAGTCGTTAAAAAACCAGCCGTGAAAGAACAGTCTATTGATTCAATAGAAGTTGTAGAGCAAGAACCTGTTCCTTTGAAAATTGTATTACCATCTGGTCTTACTGGAGGAGAAAAAACCCAAGCAGTAGATACAGCGCTAAAAGATGCAACTCCAGAACAAATAGTTGCCACTTTAAAAAATGAAGTCTCAAAAGGTGGTAGCGAAATTGTAGGCTTAATAGTAGAATCAACTAAACCAGACAGAACCGGAGACCATCCGAATGTTCCAAAACTTACAGCTGAACAATTCAAAGAAGTTTACGATGTAGGTATGAAAAGCGCGAAAGCAAAGGTAGATGCTCCTGCAAATCAAAAGACTAAGTTTATGCAAGGCCTTAAGTTAAATGGTATACACGCAGCATGTGCTAAATTAGCACCTAGTGCCAAGGTAGATGCGCAATCTCATAAACAAGCTTCCAGTACAAATTTGTCAAAATTTAATGGAAAACACGCACAAATATCACGTTGAATACAAAAATTTTAATACTAAAAGCAATCAACAAAGGGCAAATAGACATTCTTTCTTACTGTAATTTCCGACACTTTAGGATCATCTAGAAATTCCCTAAATTTTGCATAGCGAATATATTAAACTCATATTGTGGGTAAATAGATTATGTAGAAAAATTTAAGGCATACATATGGAATACAAGTTATATTAATTGTGATTTTCAAATAATGACTCAAGCAACATGACAAGTGATAAAATTTTAAATGTTTTATTTATATTTATATTATTAGTTTATATAGGATATATTTTTTTTAGAAAACCAAGAAGTAGCGCTATAAAGAATGTTATATTGTGGCTCGGTATTTTCTGTTTATTGATTTTATCTTACGCTTTTAGGTTTGAACTTAATAATATAAAAGAAAGATTCATTTCAGTCCTTATACCATCATATAGCTGGACAAATAGCAAGGGACATTTAGTTATTGCACGATCAGGAAATGGTCATTTTTATTTGGATGCAATAGTGAAACAAAATCAAGTTATTCATTTTTTAATAGATACAGGTGCTAGTGACGTGGCGTTAACTAGGAAAGATGCAATAAAACTAGGATTTAAGCCTAATCAACTTAATTATACTAGAAGGTACAACACAGCAAATGGTATTAGCTACGCTGCCCCTATAGTAATCAAAGAGCTAACTATAAACAAGAAGACTTTCTACAATATTGAAGCCCATGTAGCATCGGAAGGATTAGATATTTCTTTACTTGGTATGTCATTAAATTGATAATTTTACTAACTTCAAAATTACTAAAGATATGCTAATTTCAGAATATTAACTATTTTTAGGGGCATCGTCAAGTTAATGAATTGAGAGCGTAAAAAGGCAATAATCTTGAATTTTAGACAGCAAGAAACCTTTGAATAGCATAATCCCAAATTGCTTTGGCTGCATTAAATGCTAATCTTTGATTCATGGTATTTTTTGTATATCTTCCTACATCAATTGCAAATATGTTTCTTACTTTACCCATCAATGATAATGTAATTTGCACCACCCTAGGAGACTTGAATTTAATCAATGATTCTCTTTTCTACGAGTGAGTTGATGGACATTCTCAACACGGTTATAGACCTTTATGAGAACGATATTCAGTGTCAGGGCGCATTTGCTTAAATTGATACCAGAAATCTATGATGTTTAGGTGGCTGATGAAGATGCATAAAATTATCCATCTGAAGTTGCACTAATTGTTGCTAGGTTATTATAATTTTATACCTTTTTCAACACTACCTTGCCTAACTCGATTTTAACTTGACGGTATCATTTTAACCTCTTAATTGTTTTCTTTTTCTTTAACAATTGTAAATAACTATTACATAACATTTGTAGCTTAGTCTAGTCCTTGAATACGTGATCTAGATACATCTTTACTTCATCATTCCATGTTTCGACCCATGAAGTTGGATAATTTATTTTAGTATTTTTAGGTACATCAACACTTTCTTCTAACTTGATAATTGCTTGCTTGATTCCAAGTACAATTTTATCTCTACTTGCTTCAACGGCTATTATATTACTAGAAATTTTCTTGTAATACTCTTTGGTTCTTGTGTGCATTAAATTTGTTACTACTAATCCGCCAGAACCTGCTATATCCATAGGAATCATACTTGGATGAGGAGTAGCCATTAAAGTTAAACATATATCTATACTACCTATAAATTCCTTGTATTCTTTTAAAGACATTCTAGGTAATTGGGATACCTTATTATTCTCATCTAAACAAATCGTAATATTACCAATACCCATACCATAGAATTTCCAATTATATTCTGAGTCCTTAAATATCTTGGTGTATGCTTCAACTATGGAATGAGCAGCAAGCAAAAACATATTTCTATCAACTTGAGGCCTTGAGTACAGTACAAATATTTTATCTTTCTTTGATGATATTTTAGCTTTCTTTTGTAAGTTATAACTATCTGACCCAGATACAGAAGCTGCATTATGAAAAAAACAATATTTCTCATTTTTTTGTATAATATTATTTGCTACAAAAAAATTTGCTAATATTTCTGTAGAAAAAAGTTTTTTACATGGCAGATTGTAAGTGTTTAAAGAAAGTGCATAATGCGAACTATGAGGAAAAAATCCAGGTTCATAGTCCTGAATCAAATATAAGAAATGACTTTGGTTGCAAACTGATCTTATTTTTTCAGCTACGTATGCAGAATACCACACAGTTGCTATTGCAAAATCTTTTTTTGAAATAACAAGTGGTTTTTTTCTATCCCCAATATATTCAACTTCAACTAAATTAAGCAAATCATCTAAACCAGAAGTTGCGCCTAAAAATTTTCTAAAGCGAGAAATATTAAAATCAAACGAATCAAATAAAACAAGTCTTACTCTATACCCCATACTAGATAAGTTTTTTGCTAAATGGAAAACGCCAAAAAACCCTGCTGACATGGATGTAGTATCAAAAGCTGGTACTAAAACATTTATACGAACTGGAGAAGTTTCAGAGATTATAATATCTGGAAGATTATATATGTTATTAGTTAAAAAATGCAAATCGTTTATATCATAAATTACTTCATACTCTTGTTTCAAATAGTAATCACTCAAAATATTTAGTAGTCTCATTTTTTTTAGCAAATAAAAAACCCCGTAAAGAACGTATATTTTAAAATTCACCTCTTGTAAAGGAACCCCACTTTGAATGCACTTATATACTATTTTTATATCTTTAAAACCTATTAAATTAGCTATGTGCACTAAAAAATATCGCATAAATCAAGACTTCTAATTATTCCAATTCCAAATTATTTTTGGATGAGTGATTATATAAAACAGCACTATACTTGTAAAGTATATTATTATTTTGACTTGCTGAATAAAGAATAATATACTATGATACGCTCATCAAAGTGATAGCACTGAGATGTTAATTAACGTATATACTATCTCTAAGAACCTTTGTTATTCGAAGACTAGATACAAAAACTCAAAATGGCTATTTTAAAATCAATGCAAAGATTTGGTATAATTTAATTCGTATTTTAACTGCAGAAAAAAACAATGAGCATCAACCCTAATTATTCAACAGAACAAAAAAAGAGTAAGTTTCAAACAACTATATGGAAAATAATTTCCTTGGTACTCGCTCTATTGGTAATATTTATCTCAGTCAATAAGATATTTACTAATAATATTGACTGTAAAAATACAGACGAATATAGAAAAATTAATAATTTTTCTTCTACATACACTGAAGCATACGGCTTAGATAAAAAAGACTATCCATTTATCTCAAGACCAGAATTTATTAATCTGATAGATACTAATCAAAAAATTCTTGAAATTGGACCATTTATTTATCCGTCATTAAAAGGAAAAAATGTAAAATATTTTGATGTTCAAAATAGAGATGGCTTGATAGCGCGCGCAAAGATTGATAAAGGGCATGATTTAGATAATATCGACACACTCCCCGACATTGACTTTGTCCACCTGCATGGTGACTTAAAATCAGTACCTGAAAAATTTGATATAATATACTCAAGTCATCTTATTGAACATACTGTTGATTTAATTCAACATTTGAATGATGTTGAGGCATTATTAAACAGTGAGGGTAAATACTATTTGTTTATACCAGATAAACGATTTTGTTTTGATCATTTCATACCTGATTCTAGGTTATCTGGTGTTATAGCTACGCACGAAGCTAGACCTATTATTCATTCCCTAGAAAATACGTTAATCTCTCATTGTGAATCAGGCCATAGCTGGCCTGATAGACATTGGAACAGAGATCATGAAGTTGTCACAGGCGCCACTGACTTGTCTTGTTATAAGAGGGTTCTTCAGTTATTTAAAGATGCAGATGGCACTTACATAGATATGCATAAATGGAGGTTTAGCCCAGAAAGTTTTGAACTCATTATTAACCAACTTATAGAGTTGGGTTTTATACACTTAGAAATTGAAAAGATATATGGAACCCCTCCTCAAAGCAATGAATTCCAAGTTGTTTTACGAAAGATTAAAGGTTAGTAAATGGATAATAACATTGTTGTTATTGGGTCTAATGGCCAAGTAGCTAGTCTACTAAAACAAGCCAAGAAAGATAACAACTATATTTTTATTGGAAGGCCTGATTTCGATATATGTAATCCGCAATTAATAAAAGACGCATTTAAAACATATAAACCTAAACTTGTAGTAAATTGTTCAGCTTATACTAATGTCGAAAAAGCAGAAAAAGAGATAGAATCTGCCTTTGCTGTAAATAGCACTGCAGTAAAGAATATTGCTAAATCTTGCAAAGCAAATTCCATTCCATTAATACATATTTCAACTGACTATGTGTTTGATGGCACAAAACAAGAACCTTATCATGAAGGAGATTACACCTCTCCTAAATCAATATATGGAAAATCAAAGTTAGCAGGGGAAATTTATATAAGAGATATTCTTCCTGAACATGTCATTATTAGAACTTCTTGGGTATTTAGCGAACATAGCTCAAATTTCGTAAAAACAATGCTTTACCTTGCAAAAACCAAAGAAAATCTTTCTATAATTAATGACCAATATGGATGCCCAACTTCTGCTCACAGTATTGCTAATGTTATAATCAAAGTAGTTAAATCTTTATTATATTTAAGGAGAAAAGATTGTTATGGAGTTTTCCATTTTAGTAATCAACTTTCAACAAGCTGGTTTGGTTTTGCACAAGAAATATTTAATATTTCTTCTTGCATTTCTAAAATAAACATTCCTACCCTCACTCCAATTTCTTCAGAGCAGTATAAGTGCATTGCACCAAGACCTAAAAACTCTGTTCTTGATTGCCTCAAAATAGAAAAGGTGTTTGGAATCAAACAAGAATTATGGATTCCAACATTAGAAGAAGTGATTTTAAAATTATTACACGAAAATAAATAGCAGAAGCTTCCTTACCACTCTTTCTCCCTTAATTCTATCATTTTAATAGTTAAGTAGCATTAAAATGATAGAATTAAGGGAGAAATCAAAGCCTTACTTACATGCAACTTATTCGTAACTCAAAGCATTTGAGAAATCATCTTTGTGGATATACACAATACAAATTTTATAAAAATATTTGAAACTTTTTGCATAAGATCCTAATCTTGCTTAAAATCATGCTACATAAGTAATTTCACTGTTTATTAGTGAGCAGTAATTGCTTTTTTGTAATATATATTAAATTAAGTTGATATTTACGTATAGGTGTATAGGTCTGGTTACTATAAAAAGAAAATGCCAGCATCTTAATTAATGTGAATTGAGATTTAGTTATATGTCTAAGAAAGTATTGAAGAGTGATTCTATAAAATCTAGCTATGTTGCATATGATGGACAGGATATAGGAAATTTTTTTACAGCTATAAGAGTTGGAGACGTTGATACAGTCCGGTTCTATTTATCAGCTGGTATGGATCCTAATGTTTTAAACCTTGCTGGGAACACAGCAGCAACTGAATTAGTATATCACTGGAATGGACGTAGTCCAGAAATGCTAAGAATATTAGCATTTTTTGGAGCTGATTATAA
>JBGCEX010000054.1:0-22178 GCA_045106635.1 Rickettsiaceae bacterium
CTTTGACTTAGTTTGTCATCAATAATTTCAATATTGTTTTTGGCCATAGCCTAAATTTGATTTTCACAAAACTTAAAATACGTACAAACATCGGCTTTGAGGGGGTGCTGAATAGTTACACTTTCTAAATCAACAGCTTTCCAGAGAATAAATATCTCACCATTAATTTTGACATTCATTTCGTCTAAATGCCATTTATCCTTAGGCTTATGCTCTCTTTTTCTAATGACCTCATGAAAGCTAAAAGCAAATTTATAACACCAAGCGCGTACCGTTTTATGGCTTAAGAAAATTCCTCGATACTCCATTTGCTCCTGAATATCCCGGTAGCTATTATTGAATCTATTATATAACCAAACAACATGGCCGATGATACTGACTGGAAAACGGTGTCTCTTCGGAGCTTTGGTAATATACATAAAAACTGAGTGATGAGTTGTGAATTGAGCTGACTATTTATAAATTATTATTTACTTTTTACAACCACAATAAATGCATCCTCACTTAACTTGACGATGCCGAATTAGGTAATATACAAAAAGATTAACTATCTCATAAATAATATACCTTTTTAAGGCCAGTGATAACTGTTAAAAGGATTGATAAAAAACTAAAAATAACTAATAAACTTGGCAATAAAGATCTATACGATCATATTATTTTGTTTGTCACAGTAAACAAGCACTACAGACTATTCCAAACTGGAGTAAAATGCAAAACTCGTATTTGCAATATCATTATAATTCTCTATTATAAAAAATAGCTTATCAAGCTGATTCTCTATGGTAAAATTATCCATGAAAATCTTATAGGCTTTTTGCGTTTTTAAATGAGCTTCGGTTGGATTATTTTTTGCCCATTGGATATGTGATTTAATAGTATTGTAAATCTGATCTGGTTCAGCAAAAGCATCGTAATACAATACACTCTCGCCAAAATATTTTATTAAAAATTTATTTTGATCTGATATTACTAAAGCTCCACTAGCTACCGCTTCAGCAATTCTAGAAGTTGGTATACCATCTAGCATATGTTCTTGATTATGAGTTATTAAAGCAATACCATATTTTTGCTGTTGATTCTGTAAACTCTCAAGAATATTGCCAAAACTTTCCATTTTCCCTAAATAAGCCTTTCCTAAGAAGCCAAGATAATCTTCTATACCAATTCCAACTAAAAAACCATTATCTGCTAATTTCTTTAAGCTTTGAGCAATCCTCAAACTACCTCTATTACATCCCCACAAAGTTCCTGTAACTAGAGCTTTATCAAAGGAAAGGGGTTGATATTCCTCTTCATCTTTTGCAAAATACAAAGCTATTATTGGTTTATTCACACCTGTTTGGCTAATTACTTTTTCTAATAACTCATTATTTGTATGAAGCAGACTATATAAATCAACATATGCATCATATTGTTCTAAATGCTGTAATTGAGAAATAAAATTTCCATTAACTTTAAATAATGAATCTAAAGGCATATTCAAATAAGTAATATTATAGCCACTTGGTAAAATACTAACATGATGTGTTAGGGCTAAATTAAATTGTGGTTTAAAAATATAATTCACAATACTAGTACTTACTTTGTAAAAGTGAGATGTAAGCCAAAAACGACTCAAAGATTCTGGAAATTGGAATGCGCTATAATCATAACCAAGCTTATTAGCAGTAACAATCATGCGTTCATAAAGTACACCTTCTCCAATACGATCACGAGTGCTATAAAATGAGAATCTTCTTTCTGAAAACCCACCTTTTATAGACTTAGACCAGAAATTTTTTGAGTAATCAGTTTCAAAAACAATTATCCAAATCAAACAAGCACTATATAGAAAAATGAGCTTTAGCAAATTTGAAAAATTCAAAAACTTTCTAATATGCCAGCCACGAAAAACAACCTTTATAATTCCACCTAAGCTTATAAATATTGTAGTAATAAATTGCATTATTTCAGACATGTGAGACCTCTATATTGTTTACAAGATCTTACAAACTTCTTCAAAATCTAAACGTGGAAGTCTAGGATAAGGACTATCGCCATCTTTATAACCAAAATTACAAATAAAATTAATTCTATAATTAGTATCTTTAAAAAATATTTCATTAAGAGCGACTGGATCAAAACCAGACATAGGACCACAATCTAATCCCATTCCTCTTGCTAGCATCATAAAATACGAAGCTTGAATAGTCGAATTGCGTAGAGCTTCTCTATCTAGAGCATCTTCAGACGATTTAGCAAATAAATCCTGTAAAAACTTACCAGTTGGTTACAACTTATCCATTTTCTCATAAAATTTCATATCATAAGCAAATAAAGCTACAATTGGAGCAGATTTAATCTTTGCAATATTAGCTTCCATAGCTGTTTTACATAACTTTTCTTTTTCAGAAGCGCTTTGTATAAAAACTATACGTAAAGGACATGCATTTGCAGATGTAGGTCCCATTTTCATCAAATCGTAAATCTTTACTAATGTTTCTTTAGACACTGATTTTGCTAAGAATTTGCTACATGTTCTATCGTTAAATACGCTATCTATATTTCTCATGATAAATCTCTCCTAAAATATTTAATTCTCTTTCTGCTCTAACAAGTTAACACGTCCCAAAGAGATACCTTTATTTGAAAATTCAAGATCAAAATTAACCTTGTTTGTTACTTCGTGACTAAACTCAATAGCCGCCGCTTTTGCAATAAAACGTTTTACATATGGTTTTGAGAAAATAAACTCATCAGGTAATAAAGCATCTACAAGATTCTCATAATCTACCAATTCAACGGATATTTTTCCTTGTGGCAAACTATTGCGAGCTAAAGCTACAAAACCTTTCATATCACAAGAGGCATTATCAAGGTTAAGTTTAGCCTGTATTAGTTCAATTTTATGATCAAAATTATTAGCAGTAGTAGCGTCACTATTATTACTTATAATATAGTTGGTATCTAAAACACAATCTGCATTAGTTACAATACGAGAATGAAATGATGATTTATAATTACCAGATAATTTCAATGAGAATTTCTGAATAATGTCTATAATATTACTATTAAGTTTTATGGCGAGTCTAGAAAAGTTAAATAGTTCATCACCATTATTTGAAAAAGCGACAATATACGGATTGCTAAATTCTACATTTTGGATAATTTTTTTAAGAGAGCTAGATGAATCAATGTTATAAAGCGCTTCTGTAAAATCAACGAACCCAACTATATCATCTTGGCTCTGAAGCCTATATTCTATAGGTACTTCATCGCTTGCACTACTATAATACAGCACTTTACCAAAAGATAATTTGGCATTTTCAAGTTTATAATTAAAACTAAAATTTAAATAATCACTAGATATTTCTTGAGAAGTAGTCTGATCTATTAAGGTAATTTTTGGCGAAGAAAATCGTACTTTCCAGCCAAAAGGAAACCCTGCTATACTAGCGTCACTATAAGATATCTTAATATTATCTGTTTGAGAATTGTTAATAAATGACACAATTTTGGATTTAGCAAAATGTGCAAAAACAATCCAAGTCAGCACAAACAACGTTATAAGAGCTAGAACTATTTTGCGTATCACAATAAATTCTTAAATTGATATATTTCTAGTGGCCGAGGGTAACTTAATTCTTATACCATCGAGCTCTTTTGTCAAAATAATCTGACACCCAAGCCTTGAAGTATGTGTAAGACCAAAGGCCAAGTCAAGCATATCTTCTTCTGCTTCCGTTGGTTGTTCTATTGTGTTGTAAATATTCTCTTCTAGAATTATATGACAAGTAGCACAAGCAAGAGACCCTTCGCAGGCTCCTTCTAAATCAATATTATTATGGTGCGCCACTTCTAAAACTGACAAACCTACTAATGCTTCAACTTCCATTTCTTTATCATTTTCGATAAAAATTACTTTTACTTTCTCTAATGCCATAATTTTTTATTTAATAATCATAATATAATAAATTTATCTACCAACGCTACAGCTACTAATTAATCTAAATTTATGTAACTCAAATATCATTTATGTGCTTGCCCTCAAGGAGCATTTTAGCCCCGGTATCTAAATGTTTCTCAATAAAATTAGCTGCTAGTTTATTCAATTGCTCAATTTGCATGAGTATCTCATCACGATTATCAGAGTTTATTGCTTTTTGTAAAGAGTTTATTAGATCAATAATCTCTTTTTTGTGAATAATATTCAAAATATCTGGTGTTTCTTTTATTGCTTTTTCAATCCCTGCTATCAGATTCTTAGCATCAATTCTAGTCTCGATCAAAAGTCTAGTTTCATAATCTTTTTTAGCATTTTCAAAGGCATTTTCTAGCATATCATTGATTTCTATCTGGCTTAATCCATAACTAGGATTTAGTTCAATATTTTGTACCATTCCACTAGCGTTCTCTTTAGCTGCAACAGATAAAATACCATCAGCATCTATTGTAAAAGTTACTTCTATCTTTACTGCACCAGCTTTCATAGGTGGGATGTTCTTTAATTCAAAATGAGCCAAAGATTTACAATCCTTTACCATTTCTCTCTCACCTTGAACTATATGCAATTGGATTCCCGTTTGATTATCAATATGGGTAGTAAAGTTTTTACTAATAGAAAAAGGAATAGGAGTGTTACGCATGATAATTTTTTCTACAATCCCTCCATATAACTCAAGCCCAACAGATAAAGGCAAAACATCTATAAGTAATGAGTTTTGGTTAGAATTTGAAGATAAATTTTCTGCTTGCAGTGCAGCGCCAATAACAACCGCCTTATCAGGATCTATATCAGAAAAGATTTTTGCTCCAAATGCCTTTGCTAAACTATCGCTAATGCAGGGTATTCTTGTTGCCCCACCAACCAATATGATTCCATCAAGTGTAATATCAGCATCAAATAAAGTATTTTTAGCTATTTTAATTGTTTGTTGAATTAGCGGTGAAATTAACCCTTCAAAAATTTCTCTCGTTATACCAATTACTTTATTATTCAAATTTAATGTAAAACTATTCTCTAAAGATAATATTTCTTTAATCTTTTTAGCTTCTAAATATAAGCTAGGCACTAAATCAATGTTTAATTTTTTAGCAATATACTCAGCTAAGATATGGTCAAAATCATCACCACCTAATAAATTATCTCCTCCAGTAGCAATAACCTGCAAAACACCAGTCTGCATGTTTAATATTGAAATATCAAACGTACCACCTCCCAGATCGTAAACCATGTAAGCGCCTTCAGGTTTTTTGTGAAACCCATAAGCATATGCCGCTGCTGTTGGCTCAGCAATTAGTCTTGACACTTCAAACCCAGCTATTTTGGCAGCAAGCAAAACAGCTCCTCTAGCAGCATCATCAAAATAAGCAGGTACAGATACAACAGCCTTTTTGACAACTTCTCCAAACTCAAGTTCCGCACGCTCCTTTAAACATAAAAATATTTTTGAGGCTAGCTCAGGAAAGCTATATTCTTTATTCCTAAACTTAAGTTTAGGAGTAGAGTTAGCGCTATTAATCAACTCAAAAGCTGATAATGTTTTATGCAAAGATTTTGTTGACTGAATATCGTGATACGATTTGGCAAGAAGCCTTTTTATTGATAAAATAGCACCTTTCTGCTCTCTATTTTTACCTACCAAAAATTTATCACTTATCTCATCATAAAATATTACTGAAGGTAAAAGTCCTTCATTATCCAAACTACTAATTATTTGGGGACTATGATTTTTAGAGTAAGCAATTAGAGAGTTAGTAGTACCAAAATCAATACCTACTATTATTTCATCTAATATCTCGCTTTTGTTAGGTTCTTCAATATCAATTATTTGCATTCTTAATCTTTAACTTTATATTCCCGACTAAATTAGTAAGATACTTTAGACTCACTGTAAGATCAAGAGCTTGTTTAAGATTATTTTCCGTAAAGGCTTGCGTTATCTTACAAACTAATTTCTGACAATCTCCAATTTTATCTTGCTGAATTTTATTTAATTGAGATAAATCCTGCGTGCTTTCTATTAATTCGTAATTTTCCAAGATTTCTTCAAGCTGATTATGTGATAAAAGACTTTTTAATTTATTATCATCAATATGCTTTCCTTTTATGTTTAATAAATATTCAGCACGCAGATAATCATCTTGTAAAACTTTAAAAGCTTCATTTATTAACATTGAATATTCAAGATTCTTACGACGATCAAGTTCGTTTTTTGACCTATCTGGATGGTGCTTTGTCTGCAAAGCAAAATATTGTTTTTGTAATAATTTTTGATCAATGTCGTATTTTTGCTTTATAGCAAATAATTCAAAATGATTCATCAGCCTTATTTCTCAGAAGTTAATACGGTTACAATTCCTCTTAAAGTTTGTAATTCTACTTGCGAAATCTTATCTATACGAGAAAACAAATTTCTTATTTTATTACCCATCTGTTTTTTCTTTTCTGCCACTCTAAAAAAACCCTTTTCATCTAGTTTGGAAAATAAATGTTCGTAAAAATAGTTTAACTCAGCTTGCGAAGCTAGTTTATAACTATTATCTAAATCACTTCTGCTTTGATTTTTTATCTTAAATAATTCATAACAGATAATTGACACTGCATGGAAAATATTTAAGGAGGTAAATTTTTTATCAGTATCTATTACTAAAATTTTATTTGCATATGCTATTTCCTGATTATTTAAACCACAATTCTCACGACCAAACATTATCCCAATAGAATTATCATTAGGAATATCTTGATCTAAATTCTTTGATAGAACATAATTTTTGTTCATATCTCTAGGCACTCCTGTTGTAGCATATACGCAAGACAAATCACTAATAGCTTGTTCTATTGATGAAAAAATCTTAGCTTGATTTATTATATCAATCGCTCCAACAGACATACTTTCTGCCTTTGTATTAGGCCAACCATCTCTTGGTGAAACAATACGCAAATCTTTCAAGCCAAAATTTTTCATTGCTCTGGCGCTTGCACCAATATTTTCACCCATTTGCGGAGCAACTAAAATTATAGCAATATTATTATTTATCATGATCTATAAAAAAAGAATTAATCTATTTTGAAAAAGTAACCTGTCCAGAAGAAAAACTTTGCACTACTCCAACATTGAGTTCTATGCAAATAGCACCATCTTGATCTATACCTCTGAATATCCCAGAAACTTTACGTGCTCCATTATCTAAAATTACAATACTATTCAAATTATATGCAAATTTAAGCCATTTTTTTCGTATAGTGTCAAAACTATCAGTATTTGTCCATTTTAAATAATGAGTCTGAAATTTACTCATAAAACTATTCAAGAAATAATCTGAATCTTTTAAAATTATTCCTTCGTTAAATAGGCTTGTAATCTCTATATTTGGAACATCAGGTATAAAATGAGTATTGACACCAATGCCAATTACTACGTAATTTATACCATCTAAGCGCTTAGATTCAATTAAGATGCCAGCAAGCTTTTTACCATCCATTAGTACGTCATTAGGCCATTTTAACTTAATATCAGCTTTTGGAGCATTTGACTTAATAATTAATTCTTTAATTGTCTCATGTAGTACCACTGCAATTAGAAAAGAAAGTTCTTTAAGTTGACTAATACTTACTGTTGATTGAAGCAAAATACTCATATGCAGATTGCCCGCTATAGATTTCCATGACTTGCCTTTGCTACCTTTGCCATTAGTTTGTTCTTTAGCTACAATTACAAAATTACCTTTAATATTATTTTTTATAATACGAAAGGCTTCGCTATTAGTACTATCAATCCGATTAAAGATCAGTAAATTATAATTTTTTAACCACTGTGATTGCATCTTAGATAACCAATATAAGCTTATTCACAGAAGTAATGATGGAACAAAAATAAAGAAAAATAAAGTAAATCCCACTGATATAACTGATATTAATAATAATCCACGATTAGTTGGGATTATAGTTGCTTTTGTAGTTGCTTCCATAAAATACATATATTTTATTACTTTTAGATAATAAAAAGCTGCTACTACACTAGTTAAAACACCAAGAAGCGCTAGGATATATTCATCTTGTGCAATAGCATTATAAAAAATATAATATTTCCCAAAAAATCCTGCAAGTGGTGGCAAGCCTATCATTGAAAACATTATGATCGTTATCGCTCCAGCAATTGTTTTCCTCTCAGAGGCAATACCTTGCAAATCTGCAAAAGTAGCTACATCACTTCTTTCACCAAATAATGCAATCATACAAGCAAAAAAACCTATAGTACCTATCACATAAATAAACATATATAAAAGAGCGGCATGATAACCATCATTTGAATTCAAAGCTATGGCTATTAAAACATACCCCACATTTAATATAGTACTGTATGCCATCAATCTCTTGAGAGAGAACTGCATAATAGCTCCAAGCGCTCCAACAAAAATTGATAAAATAGCTGCGATTTTTATTAGATCAACTGAAATATTAGTATAATCTCCTAGCACTAAAGTTACAAAATTTAGAAGTACAACAAGAATCCCCATTTTCTGAGCTACAGCAAAATACGTTACTGCAGATATAGGGACTCCTTCATAAACATCTGGAGTCCAAATATGAAAAGGAGCTGCTGATAATTTAAATAACATTGCAGCCAGAACAAATATAGCTCCTACAACTACTCCTATATTAAACTCACCGTTTAAAGTATTTTGAATATTGTCAAAATACATGCTTCCACTAAATCCATAAAGTAATGATATTCCAAGAAGCATTAAGCAGCTAACTAAAGATCCAAGAACAAAGTATTTCAGTCCTGCTTCTGATGATTTGACATCTTTATTGTTAAAAGCAGCCATAGCATAACCAGATAAAGCTTGCAACTCTAACCCACAAAATAGAATTATAAAATCTCTAGCAGAAATAGAAATAAACACCCCAACAGTTGAAAGTAGAATTAAGGTAATAAATTCTACTTTCATAAATTTATTGGAGATTGTCATTATATCATTATATATGATAACACTCATAATACTCAAAAATAGAATCAAAGATTTATATAAATAAATATAATAAGAAAGCTCAAAAGAATTAGAAAATACAGTAGTAGCTTCTGCTGGAGCAAAATATATAATTGAAATTGCCAGAGCAATTAAGCTAACTATTGTTAAGAAGACAATAGGTCTTAAATGATTTTTAAAAAATACAGCAAGTAATTGCATACACATTGCAATAATTGTTAAAGCAATCTCTGGCAAAATTAAAACAAATTGACTTAGCATTTTTATTTCCAACTTAAATATTTATAGAACGCCATATAAACCAGCAATTTTTGTAACTGGTAACTGAATGATACCTAAAATATTATCAGGTAAAATTCCTATATAAATTATTAAAATAATCAAGGGTATTAATGCTGCTTTTTCATATAAATACAAATCTACAAATTTCACAACATTTTGGTTCGTAGCTTGACCAAATATTACATCTTTATAAAGCTTTAGCATATAAACTGCTCCAAGCACAATTCCAAAAGCAGCTATAACTCCCATAGCTTGGTTTACTTCATAAATTCCAACTATACTTAAAAACTCACCAACAAATCCACTAAGCCCTGGTAGACCTATTGAACCAAGCATTGCAATCATGAATAGAGTAGATAAAACTGGCATGCTAGTAGCCACTCCACCATACTTGCTTATTTCCTTGGTATGGTGACGATCATATAACATACCAACGACTAAAAACAATGCTGAAGAAATTAGACCATGACTAATCATCTGGAATACAGCACCATTAATTCCTTTTTCTGTGAGGCTAAATATACCACCAGTAACATATCCCATATGAGCTATAGAGGAATACGCTATCATCTTTTTCATATCTGTTTGTACATAAGCTATAAGTGAAGCATAAATAACTGCAAAGCTACTTATCCAAAGAACATATTCTGAAAATGCCTCTGAAGCAGCTGGCAACATTGGAAGTGAAATTCTCAGAAAAGCATACCCACCAAGTTTTAATAATATTCCAGATAGCATTACTGATCCAGCAGTAGGGGCTTGGACGTGAGCATCTGGTAACCATGTATGAAAAGGCGGCATTGGTATTTTTACTGCAAAAGAGATAAACATAGCAATCCATAATATTTTTTGCGCCTCTAAGGGTAATTCTGGTAACATTATGTTTAGCTCTACCATGTCAAATGTACCAGTTTGAGTGTAGATATAGATTAATGCCAATAGGAGAAATACTGAACCTAAAAAAGTATATAGAAAAAATTTCACGGCTGCATATATTCTATTTTCACCACCCCATATGCCAATAATAATATACATAGGTATCAGGATCACTTCAAAAAAACCGTAGAATAATAGTAAGTTTAGAGAAGAAAATGCACCAATACAGAAAGACTCAAGTAACAAGAAACACAGCAGAAATTCTTTTATATATTTTTTAATTGTAAACAAACTAGCGACAATGCAAATCAGACTAAGCAGCGCACTTAAAAAAATAAAAAACAATGATAAACCATCTACACCAACAAAATACTCCAAACCAATTGCATCGATCCAGCTGTATCTTTCTACAAATTGAAAATATTCTTGATATCTATCAAAACTAAATAAAAGATATGTTGTGGCTATTAAGGTTAATATAGAACTTAAAATTGCTACATAAATTGCATAAATTTGTTTTCTTGGTGATTTGGTTTGACTAACAAAAAACGTAATATATAGAGCACTAAACAGTGGTAATAAAATACTAATTGATAAGATTGGTAAATCTGACATGTTATGCACTCCAAACAACAGGAAGATATTTAAAAACAAAAACAGTTATACATAATACTAACGCAAAAATTATGTATAATGCGTAGTTAAATATATATCCAGTTTGAAACTGACATATGCACCAGCTACATCCCCTAGTTAAATAACTAAATCCATTAGGACCAAATCTATCAATTATTTTAATATCACAATATCCAGCACAAGAACTCAAAAATTTGGTGAATTTTACAAAAATTTTGTCATAAACTTCATCAAAAAAATACTTGTTTTTTAACAAACAATATATCAGCCCAAAACTCTTGGAAACTTTCTGATGTAAAGTTCCTTTATAACAATAGATTCCAATAAATATGCCAGCTACACCAATAAGTAAAGGTAGAAATTGAATAAGTAAGGAAATATGATGTTCATCATGACTTAGATTTAAATTAAAAATACTACCAGAAAAATATCCAAAGGGATTATTAATTGCCAAAATATAATAACCAATCATTCCAGAAAACAAAGCTCCAGCTATTAAAATAAATAAGGGTAGATTCATAATTTTTGGCGACTCATGCACATGATCAAAAGCAGTTTTATCAAGATTAGTTTTTCCATGAAAAGTGACTACAATAATCTTCAACGAATAAATAGCTGTCAAAATAGCAGCTAAAATTCCAAGAACAAAAGCAAAATTACCAACTCCACCAGCAATATAAGCTGATTCTAAAATCAGATCCTTAGAATAAAATCCAGCTAATGGAAAAACTCCAATTATTGCAAGTGAACCAACCCAAAAATTAGCATAGGTAACTGGCATTCTACGCCATAAACCACCCATTTTAAATATCTCCTGCTCATGAGTGGCATGTATTACACTTCCAGCTGAAAGAAACAACAACGCTTTAAAAAAACCATGTGTCACTAAATGGAAAATCCCAGCCTGATAAGCAGAAACTCCACAAGCAAAAACCATATATCCAAGCTGACTACAAGTCGAATAAGCAATGATTTTTTTAATATTCGTTTGTGCTATTGCGATACTTGCTGCAAACAAACATGTTATTGCTCCCACCACAGTAATAATGAATAAAACATTGGGACTATATTCAAACATAAAAGAGCAACGAGCTAATAAAAATACTCCAGCTGTAACCATGGTAGCTGCATGTATCAAAGCTGAAACTGGTGTTGGCCCTTCCATAGCATCAGGTAACCATACATGCATTCCTATTTGAGCTGATTTCCCCATACATCCAATAAATAACATCAAACATATTACATCAAGTACTATGAACTCATATCCTAAAATAGTCATGGTCATATTAGCTAAATCTGAACTTTGCGCAAATACCAATGTAAATTCAACGCTACCCACATACATTAACATAATAATTATGCCAATGATAAAAGCTAAATCCCCAACTCTGTTAACTATAAAAGCCTTAACAGCCGCATTATTTGCCGAGTCCTTTTGGTAATAATAACCAATCAGCAAATAAGAACATAATCCAACACCTTCCCAACCAAAAAATAGTTGCAAAAAATTATCTGCAGAAACTAAGGCTAGCATACAAAAAGTAAACAAAGAGAGGTAAGATAAAAACTTAGGCAAATTTTTATCATCTTTCATATAACCAAGCGAATATATATGAACAACCGATGAAACAAAAGTCACTAACAAAAACATTATCGCAGTCAATTGATCAACATAAATAGCCCAATTTATAGATACGGAATCAACATCTATCCATTTTGTAATAATAATATGTATAGGCTGTTTGTGAACCCCTGCAATTACAAAAAGATACGCTGCGCAAATAGCAGATATGATTATAGAGATAGTTGAAATTACACTCGCAAAATAATTATTTATTTTTTTGCACAATGCACCATTCAAAATACCAGAAATTAAAGGTAGAAAGATAATTATTTTGGTAACAAACAGCATCATTTATTTCTTTACCCTTTCATCTGATTAATATCTTCGATTTCAATCGAATTACGATTACGGAAATACAAAACCAAAATTGCAAGACCAATTGAAATTTCCGCAGCTGCAATTGATAAAATTATTACGCTAAACACTTGTCCAACTATATCTTGTAAATGCACTGAAAATGCTGCAAAATTTATATTTACTGCAAGTAACATTAACTCAATTGACATTAGAATCGTAATAAGGCTTTTACGATTCATGAATAATCCCGTTACACCTATTGAAAAAAGTAGAGCCGATAAAATTAAATAATGCTCTAACGAAATATTACTAATCATCATAATTTAAATTTTTTAATCCAGATTTACCAGTATTTTTGGCCAAAAATAAACTGTTTTCTTTATTCTTTTTTAGTTGCTCAGATGGATTTTGTCTTTTTACACCAGCTCTTAAACGAAGAGTAAGCGATATACTTGCAATCATCGCCACGAATAATATTAACCCAGCAGTCTGAAATGGTAGAACAAATTCAGTATATAAAAGCCTGCCAATTGCATAAGCATTACCAACTTCCGGATCTATGGTAAATAGAGAGTTGTTTAGTGGAATAATAACTTTAGATCCAAGTAAAATAACAATAACAAGATCAATAAATAAAAATAATGCTATCATCGTAGCAACGCCCATCTCTGAACCAATTACCCCTTTGAATTCTGCAAATTTTATATCAAGCATCATTACAACAAATAAAAACAATACTGCAACCGCACCAACATAGATGATTATTAACATCATTGCCAAAAACTCAGCTCCCATCAAAACCATAAGCCCAGAAGCGTTGCAAAAAGTAAAAATCAACCATAATACAGCATGGACAGGATTACGAGTTGCAATTACCATAATACTACCAAGCACCAGCAAAAACGCAAAGAAATAGAAAAATATTGCCATAATTTATATCACCTGTACGGATAATCATCCTTTAATTTTTTAGCAAGCTCCTGTTCCCACATTTCTCCATTACGAAGCAACTTATCTTTATTATATAATAACTCTTCATGAGTTTCAGTAGCAAACTCAAAATTAGGCCCTTCAACAATTGCATCTACAGGGCAGGCTTCTTGACACATGCCACAATAAATACATTTAGTCATATCAATATCATATCTTGTGGTACGTCTGCTTCCATCTTCTCTTGCTTCTGCTTCAATCAAAATAGCTTGAGCAGGACATATTGCCTCGCATAATTTACATGCAATACACCTCTCTTCACCGTTTTCATAACGCCTCAAGGCGTGCTCACCCTTAAATCTTGGGCTAATCGGGCTTTTTTCATATGGATAGTTAATAGTTACTTTTGGCTTAAAAAGATATTTTAAAGTCAAAAACATTCCACAGAGAATTTCGTATAGAACAAAAGATTTAATATATTTCATTACAATTAATATTCCATATTATTTATGGCAAATTACCAGTTACCAAAAGTAGCGAGGCTACTAACACTACCCAAAATAGAGTCAGAGGTAAAAATACTTTCCAGCCAAGACGCATAAGTTGATCATATCTATATCTTGGCAATGTAGCTCTAATCCATAGAAACACAAACAATAAAAAGCAAACTTTTAAAACAAACCAAATAAAACCTGGTACAAAATATAAGAAACTTATGCCAAAAGGTGGTAGATACCCTCCCATAAAAAAGGTAACTGTTATCGCGCTAACTAAGATCATATTTGCATATTCACCAAGAAAAAACAAAGCAAAGCTCATAGATGAATATTCAACATTATAACCAGCAACGAGTTCTGACTCAGCTTCTGGTAAGTCAAAAGGTAAGCGATTAGTCTCTGCTAACACAGAAATGAAAAATACAACAGCCATAGGAGCAAGCAACAAATGAATCCAAAGTGGCATGTTTCTTTGATGCTCAACAATTTCACTTAAATTAAGAGTACCAGTTACTAGCAGTACCGTAACAATAACCAGCCCCATAGAAACTTCATAAGATATCATCTGCGCTGAAGATCTAATAGCCCCCAAGAATGCATATTTAGAATTACTAGCCCAACCAGCCATAATAATACCGTATATACCAAGAGAGGATACTGCAAGAACATATAAAACTCCTACATTCATGTCAGATAAAACCCACCCTTTGGAAAAAGGTATTACTGCCCAACCTACTAAACTTAAAATAAATGTTATCATTGGTGCAATGATAAACACTGTTTTACTCGCGGGAGTGGGTACAATCACTTCTTTAAACATGAGTTTAACCGCATCAGCAATTGGTTGAAGTAATCCAAATGGACCAACTACATTTGGCCCTCGACGCATTTGCATTAATCCTATTACTCTACGTTCAGCATAGGTAAGATAAGCCACAGATAACAATAGGGGCAACACAATAAGAAGTACTTTAAGGGCGATAAGAATCAACGGTAAAATATATTCATAGAACAGGTCAATCATTTATGCTGCTCCCTCAACTTTGTCTTTCTCCGTTTCTAAAACAGCTAATTCTTGAATTGCCTTTGTGCATTTTGCCATAGTAACAGATGCTCTGCTAATTGGATCAGTCATATAATAATTGATTGATATTTTTTCTAACGGGGTTTTTGTTAATTTTGTTTTAGATTTAAATGCTAAAAATTTATTTGGTATAATCTCATCAACATGGTTGAATATCTCATGTTGTTTAGCCATATTTTTGCGAATTAATGATAAATCATTTCCTTCCATTCCAAAACCAAGAGATTTAGCAACTATGTTGATAATTTCAATGCCAATTTTGGCATCACCAGGTGGGCTAACAGAAGCTCTTGCAAATTGCGGCCTACCTTCCATATTAACATAAATGCCATTTTGTTCAGTATAAGCAGCTTCTGGAAGTATTACATCCGCTCTATTTGCGCCATTATCTCCATGGTGTCCTTGATAAATCACGAAAACATCTTTTCCTATTTTATCCATATTGATATCATCTGATCCTAATAAATATAAGATCTTAACGTTTCCATTTTGAGTTTTTTCTAGAATTTTAGTAGTACCATTTCCTGATTTTCCATAAACAAAACCAAGATCAAGAGCACCAACCATAGAAGCATGATTATGTAAAATGTTAAAACCATTCCAATCATTGCGGACAATATGATATTTTTGTACAATTTCATGTGTAAGAGATAATATTCCATGTGAATCAGTTCTTGTTAAAACTGCATCTCCGATGATAATCATAGGATTTTTTGCCTTAGCTAAAAGCTTTGCAAACTCATTTATAGACTTGTTTGCAGTTTTAGAGTCGTCAAAATTTAAATGTTCTAAAACAGTAATATCACTGCCTAATTCTTTGATTGAATAAGATTGATCATCTTGTTGTCCAATTCTACCAACAATCAACAAACCACTTCTGACCATCTTGCCAATCCTAGCATTTAAAACCGGAGATACTTGTCTTGGATTAGCTCCAACAAGCAGACAAATATCAGCTTTTTCTATCTCAGCTATCGTTGTATTAAAAAGATAATTACCTCTAGATGATAAATCAAATCCATAATCAAATTGATTAGCATCACACATTGTTGAACCAAGTTGTGAAAGTAAGTTTTTCAGCAAAAACATAGTTTCACAAGGAGATGTAGTACCCCCAATAGCAGCTATAGTGGACTTATCATCAATAGAGTTAAACTTATTAACTATACAAGATATAGCACTCTCCCAGCTTGCTTCTTGAAACTTACCATTCCTTTTGATATATGGTCTATCTAATCGTTGGTTTTTAAGACCATCATAGGAAAATCTTGCTTTATCAGAAAGCCACTCCTCATTTATATCTTCATTTATTTTTGGTAAAATACGCATCACCTCAAGGCCTCTTGAGTCAATACGAATATTTGAACCAACAGCGTCCATAACATCTATGGATTCTGTAGCTTCAAGCTCCCAGCTTCTAGCTGTGAAAGCATAAGGCTTAGAGTTCAAAGCCCCAACAGGACATAAATCTATTACATTACCAGATAATTCAGAAGTAAGGGTGCGTTCTAAATAGCTGACGATTTCCATATGTTCTCCTCTGCCAACTGCCCCAATTTCTGGAGATCCTGCAATGTCGGAAGAAAATCTAATGCAACGTGTACAATGTATACATCTTGTCATATGAGTTTCAATCAAAGGGCCTAAATTTTTATCCTTAACAGAGCGTTTATTTTCTAAATATCTACTTTCACCTTTACCATACTTAAAAGCTTGATCTTGCAAATCGCACTCTCCACCCTGATCACAAATCGGACAATCAAGAGGATGGTTAATAAGTAGAAACTCCATCACTCCTTCTCGAGCTTTTAAAACCTTAGCGCTATTAGTACTTATTACCATTCCTTCACTTGCTTGCATAGCGCAAGACGCCACAGGTTTTGGAGATTTTTCTATATCAACCAAACACATACGACAATTCCCAGCAATTTTTAAGCGCTCATGAAAACAAAAATGTGGAATCTCTATACCAGCAGATTCGCAGGCTTGCATTACTGTTAGCCCCTCATCTATCTCTATTTTTTTGCCATCAATAGTTAATTTTGGCATATTTCCCCTTGTGAACTCATAAAAACTTAAATCTCTATAATTTTTCCTAGTAATGATATATTATGACCACCAAAAACCAAAGTTTTTTTCAAGTGATCCTTAATTTATTTATTGTTATTTTGTAATACTTGACAAAAATAATACTTGCTTTAGCATAAGCTTTGCAGAACAAATCTATGTTGTTTTTAGCTTGGAAATGATCTAATTTCAAGCCATAAGTATTTATTTATATTAATTAATATCATTTAGCGCGTTTATTTATGTCAATAAGTTGTAAAAGAGTTCTTTTCAAAGTGTCTGGTGAAGCATTAATGGGAACTAAATCTTTTGGCCATGACTTTGAAACCTTACAGGGTATAGCAGAGGACATAAAAGAAGTTATGAATTTAGGTGTACAAGTATGCGTGGTAGTTGGTGGCGGTAATATTTATCGTGGTGTTGATGCCTCTTTACTTGGTATGGAAAGAGCGGCTGCAGATTATATGGGTATGTTAGCTACTGTCATTAATGCTTTAGCACTACAAAATACTATGGAAAAAGCGGGCATATATACTAGAGTTCAGTCTGCGATTCCAATGACCACAATTTGCGAACCATTTATTAGGCGCAGAGCAGTAAGACACATGGAAAAAGGAAGAGTGGTGATTTTTGCTGCAGGCATTGGGAATCCTTTTTTTACCACTGATAGCGCAGCAGTACTCAGAGCCATAGAGATGAATTGCGATCTTTTATTTAAAGGTACCAATGTTAATGGAATTTATGATTGTGACCCAAACGAAAACAAAGATGCAAAAAGATTTTTAGAAATAACTTATATAGAAGCTTTACGAGAAAATTTAAAAGTCATGGATATGGCTGCAATTGCAGTGGCAAGAGAAAATAACTTACCAATAAAAGTTTTTTCTATAAAAAAACGTGGTAATTTTGCGCAAGTATTGCAGGGCAACGGAGAGTTTACTATTATAAAAGGAAAATAGTTTTAAGATTAATTATTAGGAGGGCTAAATGGATCAGGTACTTAAAAATGATTTAACTGAAAAAATGAACAAGGCAATTGTTATTCTTGAAAAAGAATTATCCGGACTTAGAACAGGAAGATCTTCTACGAATTTGCTTGACCCAGTAGTCGTCGAAGTTTATGGAAGTAAAATGCCAATATCGCAAGTATCCACAGTGTCAACCCCAGATGCCAAAACTATTTCTGTTCAAGTATGGGATAAAGCTATGGTGAAAACTGTTGAAAAGGCTATAGCCGATGCTAACTTAGGCCTTAATCCAAGTTCCGACGGGCAATTAATTAGAATGAGCTTGCCAATTCTCAGCCAAGAAAGAAGAAAAGAATTAGTAAAAGTAGCTCATAAATATGGCGAAAACATCAAGGTTGCTTTAAGAAACATCAGAAGAGATGGGATGGAACATTTAAAAAAGATGGAAAAAGATAATTCTATTTCAAAAGATGATCATCATAATATTAGCGATGAAATTCAAAAAATCACCGATGATTTTACAAGCAAAGTAGATCAGCATGTAAGAACCAAAGAAGATGAAATTTTAAAGGTTTAGATACTAGTTTATACAAGCGTGTCAAGATTTAGAACCATCTACACTTGTAACAATTTAAGTAACCAGATTTGCTAATCATAATTCGCTATTTTTGCTTAGGAAATTTGATGACAGTAGTGTAGAATTCAACCGAGAAAAAGATCCAAGGCTTATAACCTTTCTTTTAAAGAAATAGTCTTTATCAAATTAAATACAATAATTCCTAATATATGATAAACCAACAAATAAGCACTAAATCAATTGCACGTATCGCAGCTATTCAAACTTTATACCAATTTAGTAGCTCAAAAGGTGACACTGATATAAATACAATATTACTACAAATGAAAGAATTTTATAAAGATACTGGTTTTAAAAGTGATCATGATATTAATGCAACCAGCAAATTGAAACTTCGACCGAGTTATAGTTATTTGGATGAACTTGTAAAATATACTTATGATAATTTATCAATAATAGATGAAGTCATAACTACTCTTTTAACCAAAGAATGGACTATTAATAATATACCGATGCTACTTCATGCAGTTTTAAGAGTTGCGATTTGTGAACTTAATTATTTTCCAGAAACTCCCCGAAAAGTGATAATTAATGAATACACCGATATAGCAAATGATATGTTAGACGAAAATGAAATTGGATTCGTAAACTCTGCCTTGCATAATTATTCACAATCTCGATCAAAATAAAAATTTATGTCAGCATCTAGTGGGTATAGGGGGAAATTTACCAAAGTTAAAACTGCAAAAGGAAGAAAAAAATCTTCAACCAGATGGCTTATGCGCCAGCTTAATGACCCTTATGTAGCAAGGGCAAAATTGGACGGCTATAGATCAAGAGCTGCCTATAAATTACTAGAAATAAATGAAAAATTTAAAATATTAGCGCCAGGAATGAATGTAGTAGATCTCGGGGTAGCACCTGGTGGATGGAGCCAAGTAGCATCTAAGGTCATTCAATCCGATAATAAGACTGCAAAAAACAAACTTATAGCAATTGATTTATTAGCTGTTGAACCGATAGCTGGGGTAATTACTTTGCAAAAAGATTTCTTTGCTGATGACGCAAAGCATTTGATAATAAGTCATTTAGATAATAATCTTGCAGATGTGGTACTTAGCGATATGGCCGCTAATACCATTGGGCATAGCACTACAGATCACCTTAGGATAATTGATCTTTGTGAAAATGCATTTCATTTTGCTATGACCATATTAAAACCTGGAGGGCATTTTATTACTAAAATTTTTAGAGGTGGAGCAGAAGGAGAATTGCTCACCGAAGTGAAACAAAATTTTACCACAGTAAAACATTTTAAACCAAATTCAAGCCGCAAAGGATCAAGTGAATTCTATTTAATAGCTCTAGGAAAAAAATAGTATTTTAAGAGAACAACCGAAACAAGCTATCAATTATATTATGATGATTTGTTATGGCAAGAACAACTTCAATAGTGATTAAGAGGACAATTATTACCTCTAATCTAGTTGAATGTCTGTGATTAAGATCGCTTGATAGCACAGTATAAAGCTCATGGATTAGATTAAGATGATTATTTAAAATACCTTGTCTTAAAATAATATCCTGAAATTCAACAGTCATATTATAAATTGGTTCAAAACTTGGTCTGCGCCAAAAAAACTCTGGAATATCTAAAATATCACTATGTAGATTTATAGAAAATCTTGCATTAAATAATTTACCTAATTGCTTTGATAGTTGCGATCTAGACAAGGAAACACGACCTGTCTGTGCTAATTCTCTCTGAATAGGTTTGGTATGTTTTAATAATGTAATCACTGACTCTTCAAGTTCATTCAGTTTTACAGATTGCGCCAAAGCATGAGATACTGATAATTTTACTAATGTAGAGTCATCACCAAGAATTATTATATTTTTTTCTTCATTTATATAGGTTCTATCCTCGATATCATTATAATCAAAATCAATAAACTCAGAATGAGCTTCTTTTAATTTTCTCTTTTCTGTAAATGCTATATTGTTTAAAATTTCCTCTTCTTGTTTTTCAGTAGCACCCCAAATTATAACGCACCCAAAGGTAAATAAGAAAACATCTATAGGACGACTAGATTCCTTACCAGATACTAATTGATAATGCAGGACTTTTTCAACAAACTCAGGATTAGAGACTGTTTTTTTCAATATAGAAATTGTTTCTTGGTTTAGTATGTATTCTTCAGCAGTGCAGTAGGATGAGCATCTCATAGTTAATGTTTCAATAATTTGTCCTGAATTCTAGGTGTAATGCGGGTAATTGTCAAATTAATTTAAAGGGTCGAATAGCATTCTTGTTTATAAAAAATATTAGTTGTCATATAAATAATCTTATGATTGACCAAGTAAAAATGTAGGTTATAATTTTGACATATAATTGAATTATTAGAGGTTATAATGAATTTAAGTAATGTTATAAAAAAATCGTTCTCTGAATCCAAGATTGCAAAAATTGTTTTTGGTATAGTTTTGATGTTTCTCTCAGCTCAAGTTTACATCCCTTTGGAACCAGTTCCCATAACTTTTCATACAGTTGGAATCTTAATAATAGCTCTTTGCTATGATAAAAAAGAGGCTATTCAGTCAATGGTTGGATTCGTATCCCTTGGAGCAATCGGGTTGCCGATGTTTTCAGGTTTTGCATCTGGATTAGCTGTATTATTTGGTGCTAAGGGTGGATATTATTTTGGTATGATTCTTTGTGTTTATGTGGTTACTACAATGAGAGAGAAATTTGGTGAAGATACTATATTGAAATTATTAACATACGGCATTATTGGATCTGCTTGTGTATTTATGCTTGGTATACCACAACTTGCTTTGTTTATCGGTATAGAAAAAGCTATAACTCTTGGCTTACTACCATTTATTATTCCTGGAATAGTAAAAGCTATGTTCACAGCTTCTTCTGTTAGATTGTTAAAAAGAAATATCCAGTGGCAAAAAAAATAAGAAATGGTATAAATGAGTCAATCAATTTCTTTGCGTAAGTTCTAAAATTTATGCTCTAATAAATCTTGTCTAAAATCCCCACAAAGAATCTCAAATTAATTCAATGCAAGAAGCCAATTTTGAATTGGCATAGTCCATTTTTTTGATGCATTTTTTAATGCTAAATATAACCCGAACTATGGATAAGAAAAAGAGCTGAACAGGTTAAGGTATTAGGGTATTCTATGGTTTTCAACAAAATAAGATTACCCTAATAAATATAGATTACGATAGTTTGTTCTGTTTTGTCGATGATTTTTACAAAGGATTTGAACCATGGTATAAAAGATCTCTACTTACCTCTGACAAAAAAGAGAAATAGAGAGTGTAAGATGAGTTTATCAGAGATAATAACAAT
>JBGCEX010000055.1:0-24990 GCA_045106635.1 Rickettsiaceae bacterium
CCGAAAATCGGTGAAAACAGAACTTCCTAAAAAATCGCTTGTGATTAAAGACAGGCTGGATGCAATCGTTGAAGAAATTTTGGCTTCTGCTCAGAGTGAACTAGCTATGATTATTCTTTTTGGCTCTTATGCCAAGGGAACTTGGGTAGTAGATTCCTATGTGGAGGATCATATAACATATAGTTATCAAAGCGATTTGGATATTCTGTTGGTAACAAAAAGTCCAAGATACGCCGGTTTTCAAGGAAGATCTTTGCAGAGCAAAATAGAACAAAGGTTAAAACGTAGAGGTTTAGGATGGAGGCCTTTTTTATCCCCGCCTGTAACCTTAATTACTGAAACTATAGCACGTTTTAATGAAGAACTTGAAAAGAATATATATTTTTTCTCTGATATTAAGAAAGAAGGTATTTTGCTTTATGATAGTGGTGAGTTTGAGCTAGCAGAACCAAGGGATTTAAACTGGAGCGAGCGAAGAGAAATGGCTAAGGATGATTATGAGCATTGGTTTCCTAGAGGTGGTGAATTTTTAATTGGTGTAAATACTTATCTCAAAAGAGAGAATTACTCTTTGTCAGCTTTTTTGCTTCATCAAGCAACTGAAAGCCTGTACAATGCCATTTTACTGGTCTTTAGCGGTTATAAAGGGAAAATACATACATTGAGACACTTGGTAGCTTGGCTAATAATTACAGTGATGAGTTATTAAAAATATTTCCCCGCAATACAAAAAAGCTAGATGAGAGTTTTATTTTGCTTAAAGAAGCATATACCGAGGCTCGTTACAATAAAAACTATAGAATCACTGAGGAACAACTACAATATCTAATCCAACGAGTTGAGAAATTAAAATCAGTCACTGAAGAAATTTGCCAAGATTGGATCAATCAAGACTTATAAAATCACGCTTATACGTCGTTCTTCTGGCTTTGCTCAAGTTCAATTTAAACGATTACATTCTGTTGTGCAAAAATTGATAGTCTTTTAACATTTAACAGGAGCGGTGTAGATATATTTCCAAACTTTATCCCATCCAGATCTGTGGTTTATATTTGGAAAAATCTTTTGTTTTACGCAAACTGAGTTTGATTTTTTAACATAGTTTTCTGCTATAAAAGGTGGAACAATTTTATCCTCACCACCTGAAATATGCAATTGTGGTACATTATTTATCGATTTTGCATAATCAATTGGATTTAACGAGCTAGTCATTGGATTTACGCCATGGTGATCAGTAAAAGCAAGATGATCCAAATTACCTGCAATAGTGATAATATCTTTAACCATATTATTTCTTGATGCAACCAGAACTGCTATAGCTCCACCACCTGAATAACCAACTATGCTGAATTTATGGTGATTAGAATTTATTTTGTTTATAACATCATTAATGGCAGTGACTGAATCATCGGATGATCTTTTAACTGTCCAATAAGATGAATTACATTTAGGATTTAACTCCATTGGTGTGTATTGGCAAGGTCTTGCAACATAAACTACATTTGGTCTTTTATCCATTGCTGCAAGGTTTAGAAGCATTTGTTTTCTAGGAGTAGGGTTATTAGAAACTCTATATTTGTTTACAAAAGCTGCCCCATCTCCTTCGATGTAAAAAACATAAGGTGCAGATTTATTTTCGATTTTTTGATATGTTGTAATCCAGAACTCTTCACCTTTGACCAGCACTTTTTCAAAACCATCAAGCTCAATGATGCTAGGAGGGGTGTCATAAGAAGGTGTTTGACAGGAAGAAAGTAAAACTAATGTTGCGATTATGGCAAAACTGACTTTAGAAAGGTATTTCATCATCTAATTCACTATTATCAAAGTTAGGTACATTATTATTATTACTGTGTGTATCTGATGTAGTAGATCCACTTTTGCTATCAAGAAGAATCAAACTTGTGTTAAACCCTTGTAAAGCTACTTCGGTAGTGTATTTTTCTTGGCCAGCATTATCCACCCATTTTCTTGTCTGTAACTGTCCTTCTATGTAAAGTTTTGAACCTTTTTTTACATAATTTTTTACAACACCGACTAAACCTTCCTTAAAAACAACAATACGATGCCATTCTGTTTTTTCTTTTTTTTCTCCGGTAATTTTATCTTTCCAACTTTCACTTGTTGCTATACTAAAATTTGCAATTTCTCTACCATCGGAGGTGCTTCTAATCTCTGGATCTTTGCCTAGATTGCCTATTAACGTTACTTTATTTAAACTACCAGCCATTTTCTTGTATACCTTAGTTCTTTTTCTATAATAAAAATCATCTAATTAAGCTATATCATATTTAAAATCTTCTTTCAAAGAGAATTTATTTTTTATTAGCAATAACTTGGATGGTAATTTGTTCTATATTATTTATGTAGAACTAGAGTAAATTTTTTATATTAAATTATTTACTGTTGCATTATAGAGTTTTTGCCGTCTATAATACCTGAAAGCTGTTAATGTCAGGTTATTAAAATATGCAAGAATTTATTCAAGTTAGAGGTGCCAAAGAACATAATTTAAAAAATGTTAATGTTGATATACCAAGAAATAGATTTGTTGTTATCACGGGTCTCAGTGGTTCAGGGAAATCCTCATTAGCTTTTGATACTGTGTATGCAGAAGGTCAAAGAAGATACGTAGAAAGTCTTTCTTCTTATGCAAGACAGTTCCTACATCTACAAAATAAGCCTAGTGTAGAGTCAATATCTGGATTGTCCCCAGCAATTGCTATCGATCAAAAAACCACTTCCAAGAATCCACGCTCTACAGTTGGTACTATTACTGAAATTTATGATTATTTAAGACTTTTATATGCTAGAATAGGTGTTCCATATTCGCCAGCCACAGGTTTGCCAATTAAGAGCCAATCTATTTCTGAAATGATTGATATAGTTAACTCACTTCCACCCGAAACCAAAATATATATTCTTTCACCGATCATTCGTGGGCAAAAAGGAGAATTTCGCAGAGAAATAAGCAACATTAAAAAACATGGTTTTCAAAGAATATTTTTAAATGGAGAACTTTGTGAAATAGATGAATTACCTAAAATAGACAAAAACAAAAAACACACTATAGAAGTGATTATTGACCGAATTGTTATAAATAATGATCTTGGTAACAGAGTAGCAGAAAGTTTAGAAATGTCTCTACAGATGGCAGATGGTATCACATATATAGAAATTGTCGACTTACCAGAAGAGTGTAAAATTTCTTATAAAAAAGGTGATAGAATAACTTTCTCAGAGAAATATTCTTGCCCAATTTCTGGATTTAGATTGGAAGAGGTGGAACCTAGAATTTTTTCCTTCAATAGTCCTTTTGGTGCATGTCCAAAATGTGAAGGGCTTGGTAAGGAATCTTTTTTTGATGAGGAGCTGATAGTCCCAGATGCTACTCTATCAATGAGTGATGGAGCTATCGTCCCATGGAGTAAGTCTCTGTCTAAATTTTTTGTTGATACTCTAGATTCTTTAGCGAAGCATTACGATTTTAAGGTAACTACCCCATTTGGTCAGTTACCTAGAGAAGTAAGAGATGTCTTGTTTTATGGCTCAGGAGAAGAGAATATTAAGTTCGAATATCATGACGATCAAAAATCAGAAATAATAGAACAACCATTTGCTGGTATAATACCAAGTTTAGAGGAGAAATTTCGTAAAGTTGATACTTCTTGGATGAAAGAAGAATTATTGCGTTTCCAATCTAAGCATAATTGCATGCAATGTAGTGGCTACAGACTAAAACCCGAATCATTATGTGTTAAAATAGGGGATCTAAATATTGGTCAAGTATCTCACAAAACAATTACTAAAGCCAAAAAATGGTTTGATGAATTAAATTCAGTTTTAAGTAAAAAACAACAGTTGATTGCAGAGCGTATTATTAAAGAAATTCGTGAAAGATTAGATTTTTTAATTAATGTGGGCTTAGACTATTTAAGCTTATCTCGCGAATCTGGCACTTTATCAGGTGGGGAAAGTCAGCGTATTAGACTTGCATCCCAGATTGGGTCTGGTTTAAGTGGCGTTCTATATGTACTTGATGAACCGTCAATTGGCTTGCATCAAAGAGATAATGCGCGCCTTATCGCTACCTTAAAAAATTTAAGGGATCTTGGTAATACGGTGATCGTAGTAGAGCATGACGATGATACTATGCTTGAATCGGATCATATAATTGATGTAGGGCCAGGTGCTGGAATTCACGGTGGTAATATAATTGCAGAAGGTACTCCAGAAGAAATTAAAAAATCGGAACAAAGCATAACAGGTCAGTATTTGAGCGGTAAGAAGTTTATACCAATTCCAAGTAAAATTAGATCAGGACATCAAAACAAGGAAATTGTACTAACAGGAGCAAAGGCAAATAATTTGCGTAATCTAACTTTTAGGTTAAAGCTTGGTACTTTTACAGCAGTAACAGGTGTTTCTGGTAGCGGTAAATCTTCGTTAATAATTCATACTTTTTATAAAGCTGCATTGAAGTACTTGGAACCAAGAGCTAAAATTTATCCTGGAGAGTTTGAATCAATCAAAGGGCTTGAATATATAGATAAAGTAATTGATATTAACCAATCTCCAATTGGAAGAACTCCTCGTTCTAATCCTGCAACTTATACAGGGGCTTTTACTCCCATTAGAGATTGGTTTACGGATCTGCCAGAATCCAAAATACGTGGTTATAAAGTTGGACGATTTTCATTTAATGTTAAAGGTGGCAGGTGTGAATCTTGCCAAGGCGATGGTTTAATAAAAATAGAAATGCACTTCTTGCCTGATGTATATATTAATTGTGATGTTTGTAATGGTAAAAGATATAATCGAGAGACTCTAGAAGTTAAATATAAAGGCATGAACATTGCTGATGTTTTAGATATGACGGTGGAAGATGCTACAGACTTCTTTGAAAAAGTGCCTAACATTTATGAAAAATTAGTAACATTGAGAGAAGTGGGTCTTGGGTATATTAAAATTGGTCAATCAGCTACCACACTTTCTGGAGGAGAAGCGCAGAGGATAAAATTAGCAAAAGAATTATCTAAACGTTCAACTGGTAAAACTTTATACATTTTAGATGAACCAACTACTGGCTTGCATGTAGATGATATCAAAAAATTACTAGATGTGTTACACAAACTTGTAGATAAAGGAAATACGGTTTTAGTTATTGAACATAATATGGATGTAATTAAAACAGCAGATAATGTTGTAGATATTGGCCCAGAGGGTGGAGAAAAAGGTGGAGAAATAGTTGTAGAAGGTACACCGTTTATTGTTGCGAAATGTACAAAAAGTTATACAGGCCTTTATTTAAAACAATATCTACCTGTATGATAAATGCAAGCTGGTAGGGGGTGCAGATGTTTTTTTGATCATTGCCCAACCATCTGTTCTCAAATCTTTGCCTACCCAAGTACAAGCAGTTTTGTGAACGAATGTTCTTAGAATTAATTCAAGGAGTTTTTATCTTTTGCCCTTCACTATCTTGTTAGGATAAATAGAGATCACATAATTAATGAAATAACTTTCTCTTAAAAACCATCTAGAAACTAATATTAACTTGTTTTTGTTAGATCTCTATTGTGAACTATTTTGTCGAGAATACCAAACTTTTGAGCTTCTATAGGGGACATAAAATTATCTCTTTCCATACTTTTTTCAGTAACAGCCATTGTTTGCCCTGTATGTTTAGAGTATATTTTTTGTAACATAGTCTTAACATTTTTTGTTTCTTTAGCATGGATTTCTATGTCAGTTGCTTGTCCTCGGAATCCACCAACTGGTTGATGAATCATAATTCTACTATTTGGTAACGCTGATCTCATGCCTTTTTCTCCTGCAAGTAGAATAGTTGCTCCCATTGAGCACGCCTGGCCAATGCATAAAGTTGCTATTTTAGGCTTTATATACTGCATTGTATCATAAATTGCTAAACCAGAAGTCACAACTCCACCAGGTGAGTTTATATACATAGATATTTCTTTTTCAGGGTTTTCTGCTTCTAAAAATAACAATTGGGCAACGATCAAGTTTGCCATGTTATCTTCAAATTCTCCGCAAACAAAAATAATTCTTTCTTTTAATAATCTTGAATATATATCATAAGATCTTTCGCCTTTGGATGTTTGTTCTACAACTATTGGTACATATGTCATTTATATTCTCTTTAAGATTTTAATATTAGTTAGCTTTTAGATGTTTATACATGAGGATGTTTATATTGTAAATAACATTCAGAATCCGTTGAGGTGATTGAATTTATTGCCAATTTTGAATAGATGTTTAATCGTAAATTTTTTTTATTATTATACATTTTTTATGTGGAGTTTATAATAACAAAAGCACGTTCAAAGGCTATATGTTTTATAATTCTAATTCATGACCGATGTGAATTTTGGAGAATTTTTCATCGCTGTGCAATTAGATCACAGAATTGGTATAAAAAGTGGATCTAGTAAAAAATTCAATAGCAACCAAGATAAGCTGAATAATATATTATAATTTGTTTTCTTTTTGCAACTTAAGAAGGTCACTATATCCACCAATAAATTTGTTATTAATAAAAACATATGGAACAGTAGTCTGCCCTGTTTTAGCAACAAGTTTCTTTTGGAGATCGATATCAATGCTTAAGTCGACAATTTCGTAAGTTATTTTATTTTCTGTAAGCAACTCTTTTGCCATCGTACAATAACCACAGCCATTTTTTATATATAATAATACTTGGAAATTTCCTTTTGGTAATGACTGGTCAGAAGTAGGACTAACTTCATTGTTGATTATTTTAGAAATTGTAAAAATCAGTGCTGCAATAGTGAATATTACAAGAGCTATATTTAGTGGTTTTTTAGTAATTTTCATAAATTCTTTTTAACTAGTATTAAACTGAGATATCTTATATTAAGCACACATAATTAAAAAGTTTAACAAACAAGTGCTATAATTCTTTTATACCTTAAAACAAACATAGTAAACTTGTCACCTGTTTATTTTTTAAGGATTAATATTAAACTATGTTATCTAATACATTAGAATTAACTTTAAGAAAAGCTTTATATTTAGCTTCAAGTTATAAACATGAATATGCCACTTGTGAACATTTGCTTCTTGCTCTTATGGAAGATACAGATGCAAGATCAGTATTACTGGCAAAGAATATTGATATTAAGATAATAGATAAAAAACTTATTTCCTATTTAGAAACAGAGCTTGTTGAGTTAGTCAATAAAGATATAAAAGAATCAAAACCAACAGCCAGTTTTCAAAGAATAATACAAAGAGCTGCTTTGCATAGTCAAGCAAGTGGCCAGAAATCAATTAATGGTGCTAATGTACTTGCGAGTTTTTCTTTGAAAATGACTCTTACGCATTAGCTTGTTTAAAGCAGGTTAATCTAAAAAGAGATGACATACTAAATTATAATAAGAAAAATGACAATTTTGATTCTGTAGTTGCAGAGCATGTACCAAAGAAGCAGCTTTCTTATAAAAATACAAAATCTAATGGTTTAAATAAGCATACACTAAAATCTCAAAGAGATCCAGAATCGTCGTCTTTGGATGCTAGTGCTAAGCCTGAAACAGAGCTTAAAAAATACTGTGTTAATTTAAATGAAAAAGCAAATGAAGATGATATTGATTGTTTAATAGGAAGGTATGCTGAGATACAAAGAACAGTGGAAATTCTTTGCAGACGAAAAAAAATAACGCGTTATTAGTTGGTGAGTCTGGTGTTGGGAAAACAGCAATAGCAGAGGGATTAGCTATTAGAATCGCGAAAGGTGATGTACCAGATATTTTAAAAGATGCTGTAATTTATTCTCTTGATATAGGCAGTTTAGTTGCTGGAACAAAGTTTAGAGGAGATTTTGAAGAACGAATCAAATTAATGTTAGAAGCTTTGCAAAAATTAAAAAATGCAATTTTGTTTATTGATGAAATTCATTCAATAATCGGGGCTGGTTCTACTACGAGCGGAGCTCTTGATGCTAGTAATTTACTAAAACCAGCTTTAGCTAGTGGAGGATTAAGATGTATTGGAGCTACTACTTTCAAGGAATATCGTAATAACTTTGAAAAAGACATGGCGCTCGTTAGACGTTTTCAGAAAGTTGTGGTTGAAGAGCCAAGCGAAGAAGTTACATTAAAAATTCTAACTGGTTTAAAAAGTTATTATGAGAAACATCATAAGGTAAAATATACTGAGTCAGTTTTAAAAGCAGCTATTACTTTATCGGAAAGATATATAAATGAAAGACATTTACCAGATAAAGCAATTGATTTAATTGATGAAGCTGGTGCAAGAGCCAAGACGGAGAAGCGCTCTAACAAAAAAATTGTAATTTCAGAGAAAGAAATAGAATCTTTAATTGCATCAATTTTGAATATCTCGAATTTAAACTCAACTCTTGATGATATAAGGCAAATTAAGGATCTAGAAGGTAAGTTAAAAAATAGTATTTTTGGTCAAGATGAAGCAATTGAAAGTCTTTGTGCAAGTATAAAATTATCTAAAGCTGGCCTTACAAAGGCTTTTCGTCCAACAGGTTGTTACTTATTTGTTGGGCCAACTGGACTTGGAAAAACAGAGCTAGCCAAGCAACTTGCACTTTTTTGCGATATGAAGCTTTTAAAATATGATATGTCTGAATTTTCAGAAGCTAGTTCAGTTTCTAAATTATTGGTAAGTGCTCCTGGATATGTAGGCTTTGATCAAGGCGGTATGCTTACAGACGAAGTTGATAAACATCCATACTCTGTAGTATTGCTTGACGAAATAGAAAAAGCTAATCATGAAATATATAATTTGCTTCTTCAAATAATGGATGAGGGACTGCTAACTGATAGTGTTGGTAAGAAAGTTAAATTTGCGCACTGTATTATTATTTTAACTAGTAATGTTTCAGCAGAGAAAATAAAACCATTAATAGGATTTACTAATAATACTTCTAAGTTAGAAGATCATGATAAATTTAATATGGAAAATATTAATAGTGAGTTTAGTAGCGAATTTAGAAGTAGACTAGATAAAATTATTTTGTTTAATCCTATAGATACCATAGTTGATAAAATAGTTGATAAAAGTTTACGTGAATTAACATCTATGCTTGCTGATAGAAAAATAAAGTTTTCGGTTAGTGATGCTGTAAAACAGTATCTTGTTGAAAGTTACAATGTTGATAATGAGGGTGCTAGATCTCTTGATAGGTTAATAGATACTCAAATCAAACAATATATTGCAGATGCGATTCTTTTTGGTAAACTTAAAAACGGTGGTTTTGTTAAAATAGACTACTCAAAAAAACAAAGTAAAATTATTTTTAAGTTTGTTGGTATTAATAAAAAGATTAAGCCAGAACTTGAAATGAATTGAAATCTAAAATAATCAATACTTCCATAACAGTACAAATCATATAAGTAAGTTTTTATTTCGTAATATCTAGAAATAGAAAAAATTCTTTTTCTTATCGTAAATATGTGTTATAAAATAAATGTACGCATTTCAAGATAATTTTAATATCATTGCAGATATTTGTATAAATACAAAAATAATGCATATGAGCGATATAAATGAAACATGGTGGCAGAAGAAATGGAGCAGGGAGGCCAAAGAGTCAAGGTAAGTATGGTACTAGCACAAAAGCTATTAGAGTGCCAGAGTACTTATTAGAGGATGTAAGAAATTACTCTATTAATGGTGGATATAAAATACCGTTTTTTAGTTCGAAAGTAGAAGCTGGGCATCCTTCTTTAGCAGATGACCATATAGAAGATATGATTGATATAAACAGCTTGTTAATTAAAAATCCTCATACAACTTTTTGTGTTAAAGTTTCTGGCCTTTCAATGATTGGTGCTGGAATTTACGAAGGGGATATTTTAATTGTAGATAGTAGCATATCTCCTGTTGAGGGCAAGATAATCATTGCAGCTTTAGATGGTATGCTTACCGTAAAAAGACTTGGTCTGATTAATAAGAAGCCTTATTTATTACCAGAAAATCCCAATTTTGACCCTATTCCGGTTCTAGAAAATTCAGAGATCTACACATGGGGAGTAGTAGTAAGTATAGTTAGAAATTTATAGGAGAGGAGGGATATGGAATTTAAAATTTATGAGATTGAAAATATCAAAAGTGCAAGAGAATATTTATCAAAAGTAAATGAACCTGTGTTATTATGTAATCCTCAGGGAAGTACTAGATATTATGGTATTAGGGTTATTGATTATATTTTTAAAACTCTTCAAAATGAATTTCCTAGTAAAATAAAAGGCATAATTATTGATGTATACGACGACTATTCGGCTCTAGTAACAGCAAAAGAGTTGGGTTATGATAGGATAATATATAATAATAAAATTGCTTAAAATGTTTAATTCAGAAGTTCAGCAATTAGTAAAAGAATGGCAGGCTTATCTGCAATTGCAAAAAAATTATTCTAAAAATACTAGAGATTCTTATTTAAATGATTTAAAAGCTTATTTCATTTTTATCCAAAATTACACTGAAGAATCCGTAAGTATAACATCTATTTCTTTGGTTGATATAAGGCTGATAAGAAGTTGGTTATCTGAGCGTAGATTTTCTGAGTATGCAGCAAGTTCTAGTGCAAGGGCTTTGTCTTCGGTAAGAAATTTCTATAACTATATCGAGAAAACTCGTAACATAGTTTGTCATTCAATACATGCTGTATCTACCCTGAAAAAACCAAAACCTCTGCCAAAAGCTTTGTCAAAAGAAGATATTTTGCTTTCTCTAGATAAAATAGACTCTTTGGAGGAAATAAAGTGGATTGATTTAAGGAACAAAAGTCTACTGACATTAATTTATGCCAGTGGTCTTAGAATTTCAGAAGCATTATCAATAACAAAAGAACATGTAAATCAGTTTGAATATATAAAAATCTTAGGCAAAGGTAACAAAGAAAGATTAATTCCTTGGATTGAAGAGGTAAGAAAATTAATTTTGGAGTATTTAAAAGAGTTGCCATATAAGATTAAAGAAACTGAGCCAATATTTCGTAGTAAAACAGGAAAGATATTAAACAGAAGTAATTTTAATGCTGAATTAGTTAGATTGAGACGTATTTATGGTTTACCAGAGCATTTAAGCTCCCATTCATTTCGTCATAGTTTTGCTACGCATTTATTAGAAAATGGCGCAGATCTTAGATCTATTCAAGATTTACTTGGTCATAAGAGCTTATCTACTACTCAAAGATATACAAAAGTTAATTTAAATCACTTAGAAAGCGTTTATAATAAATCCCATCCTGGAGTAACTATATCTTCCAATAAAAAAGATCTCAATTTTGAATAAATTCTTCATGGTTTGTCTTGCATTTTGATAAAGTATTGCAGTATATTGGGGCTGTTTTAAAAATAGAGGATTGGTATGAACAAGATAGTTTTACCAGAGGGTTATACACCTTCTGATGATGAAGAATATATGAACCCAATGCAATTGGAGTATTTTAAACAAAAGCTTTTGAGCTGGCGAGATGAGTTGCTTGCAGAATCTAGAGAAACACTAATACATTTGAAGGAAGAAACCTGGAATGAACCAGATTTAAACGACCGTGCAAGTGTTGAAACAGAAACAACAATTGAACTTAGAACTCGTGATCGCTATCGTAAATTAATTGATAAAATAGAGTCTGCTATTGAGCGAGTAAATAATGGTGGTTATGGTTATTGTGAAGAAACAGGTGAAGCAATAGGTCTTAAAAGACTTGAAGCAAGGCCAGTAGCCACTTTATGTATAGAAGCGCAAGAGAATCATGAAAATTATGAAAAAACTCACTTAGATGAAGATAATCTAGAAATTTAAAAAATTTGTGCTCTATAGTCTGTTAAAGAATGTTTTCTAGAAATAAAAGATCATTATTATGATAATATCTATTTTTATAGATTTGTGATTACATATGTTGTATCATGCCGTTTAATTTTCTAGCAGTAATTTTTTAAGAATTTTCAAATGCAATTTTTTCCATTAAAACTTTTTCCTAATAATTCTAATTTTGACTTCATGCGAATGAAGAATTTTAATTATGGTTTATCAGTTTTTTTATTTTTTATTAGTATAGCTTGGATTGGTGTTTATAAATTTAATTTCGGTATTGATTTTATTGGTGGAATTAGCATGGAATTGCGTGTTGATCAAACTCCTGATTTACCAAAAATGCGTGCAGTCCTAGGGAATCTTGAAATTGGTGAAATAGTATTACAAAATTTTGGTAGTGATAAAGATATTTCAATACGAGCTGGGATTAGTAGTGAAGAAAATTTAATGCATAACATCGAACTAATTAAATCTGCATTAGCACAAAATTTTCCATATGAATTTGAATATAGAAAAGTGGATTTTGTTGGTCCACAAGTTGGTAATCAAATGATAAAATCAGGTATTACAGCTCTGCTACTGTCATTTGCATCTATAATGATTTATATTTGGATCAGATTTGAATGGCAATTTGCTATAGGTGTTTTAGCAGCTTTGATTCACGATGCAGTATTAAGTCTTGGGTTTTTAAGTGTAGCAAAACTTGACTTTAATTTAAGTACAATCGCTGCTATTTTGACTATAATAGGTTATTCTGTGAATGATACGGTAGTGATCTATGATCGTATTCGTGAAAATTTAAGAAAATATAACAAAAAACCTATCGGTGCTATAATTAATATGAGTGTTAATGAAACTTTATCAAGAACAACAATAACTGTGTTTACAACTTTGCTTGCTAATCTTGCTTTGATACTATATGGCGGTGAAGCAATAAAAAGTTTTAGTGTTCTAGTGTTTTTTGGGATATTAATTGGCACTTATTCATCTATTTTTATTTCGGCACCAGTAATTACATTATTTAATTTTAAAAATTTAAAAGAATAATATTTTATGAGAATTTCAGCTAATGATATTAAATCTGGTAGCATACTAGATTATGAAGGTGAATTGTGGGTTGTTGCTAAAAACCCTGAACATACAAAGCCTGGTAAAGGTGGTGCTTATGTGCAAGTTGAGATGAAGAATCTGCGTACTGGCAATAAGTTAAATCAGCGCTTTAGCTCTAGCGAGAGTGTGGAGAAAGCTTTTCTTGATAGGAAAGAAATGCAATATCTTTATAAAGAAGAGAATCTTTTAGTATTTATGGATCCTGATTCTTTTGAACAAGTAATGATTAATCAAGAATTAATGAAAGATAAATTACCGTTCCTTACTGATGGTATGAATGTAGAAGTAGAATTTTACCAAGATAAACCACTCAGTATTATTTTAGCGCAAACTGTAATACTAGAAATTCAGGAGACTGATCCAGTAATTAAAGAATCCACTGCAACTTCTTCTTACAAACCAGCTATAATGGTTAATGGTTTACGTGTCATGGTGCCTCCATATTTAGTATCAGGGGAGAAAATAATAGTTAGAACTGAAGATACCACTTTTGTCAAAAGGGCTGAATAATGCAAAATAATATTGCTTTTCTTACAGATGCGATGAGAAGCGCTTCAAAATTTTTACATCGTGATTATTTTGAGCTAGAAAATTTACAAAGTTCTGAGAAAAATACAAAATTTTTTGTTGATAAAGCAAAACAAAGGGTTGTAGAGAATTTACAAAAATCATTAAGTAAATATTACAAAACTATCATTTTTGGTAATGTATCGAATTTACAGGATTTTAATTTTGATGATTCTGCAGCTCTTGTAAATGTTCTGGACGGAGAAGCAAATTTTGAAAGAGCAATACCGTTCTTTGCGCTAGTAGTGACAATTTTAACAAAAAAACATGATAAAATTTTTACAGATAAAATTGTTATAAATTTTCCGGTTCTAGGCGATATATACCATGCTGAGAGAGCTAAAGGTGCATGGCTTGAAAGACATTCATCAAATTTTTCTAGTGGCGCTGTAAGACTAAGATCATCGGTTAAAAACAAGTTAGAAGATACATTGGTTTGTTGTAATTACTCTGAACTTCTTCTTGCAACGAAGATATCACCAAATATAAGAATTTTTGAATCTTGTGCTTATCAATTAGCTCTTTTAATTAGCGGCAAAGCTGATGTTGCTTTGTTTAAGAATAATCCAATTTTAACGCAAGGATTTGAACTGTTAATACGTGAATCTGGTGGGCTTAGTTATATACAGAATGATATATTCATTGCTTCAAATTATCAATTACAAGAAAAATTGAAACAGATACTAGCGTAATACTTCTTTTGAAAATATTAACTGATTCAATTAAAAATAGTTTAAATCTTGGTCTTTTTGAATTATTATTTATTTTACTACCCAAATTAGAAAGCATAATGATATATTTTTATAGCGAGGTGATTTTACGATGAAAAAATTTACAATTAATTGTGATTTTGGAGGGCAAATGTCGCCATTTACTATTTTTATTGGCAAGCCTGAACATGCTCACCATCCATTGCATTTTCAATCAGATTGGCTGTCAAAACAACGTGGTGGAATGATTCCAGGTGATGTTATGGAAGCTGTCACTCAGCTTCAAGAATTAGCTGAGAAAATGGTGTGTCTTTAGAAGAATTATGTGTATATGCACTTGGTACCCCAGAAGAACAAGCAGCTCTTGCTGGTGAAGGTGATGATGGTTCACAACCAGCTTTGGAGGGTAGTACTGAAGAAGAATCAGTTAATACAGAAGTTACTCCACAACCAGAAGCGCAAGATTCTTTTGGTGAAGAGCTTGACTCAGCAGAAGATATCAAATCTGACAAAGATACAGCAGATGATGAGACTGATGAAAGTAAACCTAAATAAAACTTATTACCTATCTTTAAAACGTCTAGCATGCTAGGTTTATTACAGCTATTAATGTACTATAATAATGAATAAACAAACAATTGTCATTACTGGCGCTTCTAGCGGTCTTGGGTATGAATTAGCTCTACAATATTCAAATCCACATAGTAGATTAATATTAATGGGTAGAAACTCTGATCAGTTGGATAAAATAGCTAATTTATGCAATGAAAAAGGGGCAACAACACATATTATTGTTGTTGATATAAGAGATAAAGTCAACATGGCTAAATATTTAACAAAGTTTTGTGAGCAATATGGTGTTGATGTGGCTGTTGCTTGTGCAGGGGTTTCAGCTGGTACTCTTGATGGTCCTGAAAGTTCTTCACAAGTTGAAATAATATTTGATACGAATATAAATGGAGTTCTAAATACAATAATGCCTTTATTGCCTTATATGATTGCAAGAAGAAGCGGTTCTATTGCTATTATTAGTTCTATGGCTGGAATAGTTGGCCTCTCAAGCGCGCCTTCTTATTCAGCAAGCAAGGCTTGTGTTAGAGTGTTTGGCGAAGCTTTAAGGGGTTATTTAAAACAATATAATGTCAACATGACTGTTGTAATTCCTGGTTATATTAAAACTCCAATGACTGATGTTAATAATTTTCCTATGCCTTTTATGGTTTCAGCAAAAGAGGCTGCTAAGAAAATTATTAAAGCTATTAGTAATAATAAGGGAGTAATAGCCTTTCCAACTATTACCTATATTATTTTAAAATGTTTAAGTTGTTTACCTCATCAACTAATAAATTATATTAATTCAAAAATCCCTGGCAAACCATCTTTTGATAAAGATGATCTGTGAGTTTATAGATAAAAATCATTTCTTTTTGTTAATAAACTTATTGATAATTTCTTCATCAGATATAGAGTTGTTTTTTGATTCAGCCAGATAGTTTTTAACGGTATTAATTACAGTATCAGTAAATTCATTTCTTAATTCTTCAGATATTTTAGATTTTTCATGTTCAATAAATTGATTAGAAGACTTGCTTTTTCTATCTAGAGCAATTTCCATTTCCTTAGTTTTTTTTTCAATTAATCTTTCTGTGCTAACTTTTGCTTTATTAATTATTTTCTCTTTATATTCTTCAAATTTTTCCATTTCCTGCTGAATTTCTTCAAGCAATAATTTAGATTCAGCTTTTATTTTTTCGGTTTGAGCTAATTTTTCTTTAATATCATTGATTTTGGAATCTAAAGAATTGAGAATAGCTTTTTTTACAGGTTTATAAGCGAAATATAAAAAAACAATAAAACTAACTGCTACCCAGAAATTTTCATCAAAAAAATGCATTATCTTGTTCCATAAATTTTCTTTAACAAGTCTATGTTTGCTGATTTATCAGTAATTTTCTCAATTATAAAGGCTGCTAAATCAATGCAAGACTGATCTTCATTTTCATGAAAGGAACGCAAGTAATCTTGAATTTCTGCAAAGACTTTTTGTGTTGTGCTAGCTAAAGCAGATTCTAGTTGTTTATTTTTGCTTGCAAAATATTCATCTAAAGCGTCTAGATCGTCCTTCTGCATCTTTTCAATAGTAACATCTAATTCTCGTAATTTTTCTTCTTTTTGTTGTTGCAAAGAAAGTGCCATATTATGGTCATTTTCAGAAGATGTTATATTGTCTTCCAGATAAATATTACGGTTCGTTAATATACTTTCGGCTTTTAGAGCAATGAATTTGCTTACGATAATATACAAAACTCCAAAAACAAAGCCAAGCCATAATAATTGAGTGTTAAAAGCAGATATATCAAATTGAGGCATATAAACTTTTTAATATCACGTAAAAATTAACAACATTGCAATAACAAATGAAAATAAACCCATAGCTTCAGCAAGGCCAGCTCCGATAAAAGCCATTCTCTGTAACTGATCAGTAGCAGAAGGGTTGCGAGCTATTGAATTTAATAACGAACTAAAAATATTACCTACTCCAATAGCTGCACCAAGCATTCCAAATGCCATAAGACCAACACCAATGAATTTAAGAGCCATCATAGATTCCATATTTTCCTCCTTAAATATTTAAAATAAAAATTAAACCATATCATCTTCTTCCCCGATGTTGCTTGATTTAATCGAACTTATGATACACTAGTGTAAATTAATTGCATCATTTAAATACACACATGATAATATAGTAAATATGTAAGCCTGTAAAATCGCAACGAAAATCTCGAACCCTATTAGTACAGAGATGAAGGGTATCGGAAAGATTTTGAAATAAAATGCCATGGAAACAACAAAACCAGCTATCACTTTAAGTAATACATGGCCAGCAACCATGTTTGCAGTTAAACGTAAAGATAGACTTACTGGCCTTGCAAGATAAGTAAATAATTCAATTATTATCATTAAAGGTGCTAACCACCAAGGAGTTCCTTTTGGTAAAAATAAAGAGAAAAAACGAAATCCATGTAATATGAAACCAAGTAATGTGACTAATAAAAATACCATCATTGCTAGTGCAAATGTTATGGAGATATGGCTAGTTACTGTAAAGCCGTAAGGTATCATGCCAAATAGATTGCACGTCATAATAAACATAAATAATGTAAAAATAAGAGGTACAAAACTCTTGCCTTTGACACCGATAGTTTGGTTTACAGTATCAGTAATTAAACAATAAAGCAGCTCACCACTAAGTTGTAGTCTAGTTGGGATTAATTTTTTTCCTTTAAATGCTAAAATAAAATAAAACACAATAAATGAGCTAGCAAGAATCATGAATAATGCTGAATTCGTTAGCGCAATTTCGTGACCAAATAGTTCAACATTTGTTATTTCTTTAATTTTAAATTGATCTAAAGGACTATGTTTCATTTTTAATTACTAATTATTTATATATTTTTTCCAAATTGATCTAAAAGCAGAAATCATAGCAAAAATAATACAAATTACAAGAAACCATGGTTTGGTGTTAAATACATTATCAAATAATAAGCCTATCATAACGCCTACTATAACACCAGCAACAAGTTCTGAAGCAACGTTGATAAGAACTAGTGATGAGTTTTTAGAAGGATTTATTTGCTCATTTTTTATTTTATCTATTTTATTTTTTAATTCTTGTATTTTACGATCTACCATAATTTAACATTCATTAACCATCAATATTTAGCTCTTTGTCAAGAGCTTTTGATAGTTCTTTAACGCTATATCTTCCAGTGAAGTGGTTACCATTGATGAAAAAACTAGGAGTTCCTGCAAATTGAGGTAAACTAGCTGCTAACTTAGTATTTTCCATTAGTGTTTTTATTTTATTTTGATCATTTAAACACTGAGAAAAATTTTCAGGGCTTACTCCCCCAAGACTACCGATATTTGTTAGAATTTCCCGATAATTTTTACTAAAAGCCCAATTATTTTGTTGATTTAGAATAACATCTATGAACTTGAGATAAATATCTATATTCCCATTGCATCTAGCTAAAATAGTTGCATCGAGATCTTGTTTATTACCGATGAATTCTCTTATTACATAAGCTATTTTGTTTGTATCAAGATATTTTGTCCGTATTTCAGGGAAGATCTTTTGATGATAATGCACACAGTGTGGACAGGTTGGTGAAAAATATTCTACTAACACAATTTTGCTTTCTGGGTTACCAAGAACCATGTCATCAGGCGCTACGGATAAATCACGAACATATGTTTTATTATCTGGTTCTTTGTTGCAGTCTTTTAATTCCTGAGTATATTCTTCTATTTGCGTTTGTGCTGGATCTGCACTGGGTTGTTCTTGATTACAAGCATTCAAGATAAAAGCAGTGATTAAAAATAATATTTTTTGTTTCATGATATATTTTTACTTAGAGATTAAATAAATTAGTTTAGTAATATAGTTTTTTCTATCACAGAAGGAACAATATAGTACAGAAAGATCTATGATTATATAGATAATGAATAAAAACTTTTGTTTTTTATCAACAACTAATAGATTTTATAGAGATATCACTAGAGCAAGAAATAACTTGTAAAAACTCATGATTATCTATATAAACGACCAACGATAAACGATAAATAGATAATCATTACCAAATTAATGCTGAACTTAGATAGACATAGTTATTTTTCCTTTCTCCGAATGCCCATAAATGGTTGAGTGTTGTTACCTTTTGTTAACAACCATTTTGTATATACTCAATTAATCTTTCAAGGAAAAAATTATGTCCTATATTGTTCATTTTATACCTATTATATTATTTATACTGCTCTTCGTTGGTAGTGGTGTATATTTTAGTATATTAGGCACTCCAAATGCTTTTTATCAACTCTCTCCTATAACAGCAGTAATACCAGCAATAGCATTAGGTTGGCTGTTACAAGGGTACAACTCAGCAAAAAATGCATGACTTTTTAGATGGTGTGCGTCACAGAGATATAATTACTATGTGTATTATATTTTTACTTGCGGGTGCTTTTAGCAAGGTTACTAGTAATATTGGTAGCGTTGATGCCACCGTAAATATAGCGCTTTCTTTTATACCATCAGAATTTCTCCTAGTTGGTATATTTCTAGTGTCAGCCTTTATAGCTACAGCCATTGGTACATCTATGGGTACAATAGCAACAATAGCTCCGATTGCAGCTGGGCTTAGTATACAAGCAGATTTTTCATCTGCTTTGTCTGTGGCAACTGTTGTAGGTGGTGCAATGTTTGGTGATAACTTGTCTATTATCTCAGATACTACTATTGCGGCTGTCATGTCTCAAGAAGCTGATATGAAAAAAAATTAGCACTTAATGCGAAAGTTGCTGTTGTTTCTTCTCTTATTACAATTGTGATCTTATTGATAAAAACTGATGTTAAACTATTTGTTGAAGCGAAAGAATATACTTTATTATTGATTACACCTTATATAGTACTAATGCTACTAGCTATTTTTGGCGTTAATGTATTTGTAGCTCTTTCTGTAAGTATATCATTTGCAGGGATAATAGGTCTAATATCCAAGCATGATTATAATATATTAATTTTTAGTCAAGACCTGAATAAAGGTTTTGCGGATATGAACGAAATTATGTTGCTATCTTTAATGGTTGGCGGCTTGTCCGGACTTGCAGGCAAAAATTTTAGTAAAGAGACGGCTGATAAACTTTCTATTTGGATTTCAAAAAGAAGGGCTGGAGATAAGCTGTTGCAGTTGATTATTGCAAAAATGGTAAGTATTTTTGATATATTGCTTGCAAATAATACGATTGCAATAATCTTTACCGGAGAAATTGCCAGAGAGATTGTAAAAAAGCATAAAATTCCACCGCATTACAGTGCCGCATGGCTCGACATATTCTCTTGTGTTTTTCAAGGGATAATACCTTATGGCGCACAAATGCTACTTGCAAGTACCATAGCAGGTGTTTCCCCGTTAGCTGTAATGCCACATGTATATTATTGTTATGTACTTGGTTTTATTGCTATTATGCATATTATTTTTATTAAAATAAAAAGATAAGTTATACAATAGATAGACAATATTCTAATATTCTGATTATTGATTTTTCAAATTTGAGTACTATGTATATATCAAGTAAATTAAATAAATTAGTTTTATGAATATTGAAAAATTTACGGCAGCTGCAAGAGGCATAATTTCAGCATCTCAAATGCTGGCTGCAAAATATAATCATCAACAAATATTACCCTTACATCTGCTTTTTTGTTTGCTTGAAGAAGAAAGTGGAATTGTTTCAAATTTAATAAGTAAACTTGGTGCTGACGCATCTACAATTAAAATGCAATTAACTGAGGAGTTATCATCTGTTCCTCAAGTTCAGGTTCATGGTGGAGGAGGGCAGGTTAATTTATCATCAGATGGATTAAAACTTCTTGAAAAAGCTATTAGTCTTTCAAAAGACAATAAAGATAGTTTTACCACTATAGAAAGAATTTTCGAGGCTTTGTCTCATGACAAAGGTTCAGCTGGTAATATTCTAAGAAAATCTGGTATTGATTCAAAGAAGTTAACTGCTGCGATAATGCAGCTTCGAAAGGGAAGAACAGCAACCTCGGAATCTGCTGAAGATAGTTATGATGCTTTACTTAAATATGGTAGAGATGTAACGAAACTTGCATCAGAGGGGAAGATAGACCCTATCATTGGTAGAGATGAGGAGATTAGAAGAGCGATTCAAGTCTTGTCAAGGCGATCAAAAAATAACCCTGTGTTAATTGGTGAACCAGGTGTTGGTAAAACAGCTATAATTGAAGGATTAGCACAAAGAATATATATGAGGGATGTGCCGGAATCATTAGCGCATTGTAAAATTATCGAACTTGATATGGGAGCGTTAATTGCAGGTGCAAAGTATAGAGGAGAGTTTGAGGAACGTCTAAAATCAGTGCTAAATGAAATTAAGGAAGCAAGTGGCGAGATTATTCTTTTTATAGACGAATTACATTTACTAGTTGGGGCTGGAAAAACGGATGGTGCAATGGATGCTTCCAATTTACTAAAACCAATGCTTGCGAGAGGAGAATTACATTGTATTGGTGCAACTACACTTGATGAATATCGTATACATTGAAAAAGATGCGGCATTAGCTAGGCGTTTTCAAGCAGTTTATGTAGCAGCAGAACCTACTATTGAAGATACAATTTCGATTATGCGTGGAATAAAGGATCGTTATGAGACACATCATGGTATAACAATTTCAGATAGTGCTATTATTGCTGCTGTTACTCTATCGAATCGTGATATTACTGATAGATTTTTACCAGATAAAGCCATAGATCTGCTTGATGAAGCATCAAGTAGATTAAAAATAGAGGTTTCCAGTAAACCTGAAGAATTAGATGAACTTGATCGTAAGATTATCCAAATCAAGATTGAGTTATCAGCTCTTAAAAAGGAAAGAGATGACAATTCTAAGAAAAAAATTGTCACTTTGTCCAAAGAACTTGAAGGTTTAGAATCTCGCTCTCTTGATATGAGCGCCAAGTGGCAGGCAGCCAAATCACAAATGCAAATGTCTCGGAAAATTAAGGAAGATCTTGAGAGCGCTAAAATCGATCTAGAGAGATCAGAAAGAAGTGGGGATCTTACAAAGGCAAGTGAATTAAAATATGGTATTATTCCAGAGTTAACTAATAAACTAAAATTAGCAGAAGAATCTGGTGGAAATAAACTATTCAAAGAAAGAGTCACTGATAGTGATATAGCTATTATTGTTTCTAAAATTACTGGAATTCCAGTTGATACAATGCTAGCAAGTGAAAAAGATAAGTTACTTAATATGGAAAAACAACTGACAAAATCGGTTATTGGTCAAGAAACAGCAATTTCTGCAGTAAGTGATGCTGTACGTAGGTCTAGGGCTGGAATTAGCGATCATAATAGACCTCTTGGGTCATTTCTCTTTTGGCCCTACTGGCGTTGGAAAAACAGAGTTTACAAAGGCGTTAGCAGAGTTTTTATTTGATGATAGATCAGCGATTTTACGAATTGATATGTCTGAATATATGGAAAAACATGCAGTTGCCAGATTAATTGGTGCTCCTCCAGGGTATGTAGGTTATGAGCAAGGTGGTGCTCTTACAGAGAGTATAAGAAGACGCCCTTATCAGGTAATTTTATTTGATGAAATAGAAAAAGCTCATCCTGATGTGTTTAATATAATGTTACAAATATTAGACGAAGGAAGACTAACAGATAGTCAAGGCAATTTGGTTGATTTTAAAAATACTCTTATAATTCTTACATCTAATCTTGGTTCTGAAGTGTTAGTGAATCAGAAAGAGGGAGAAGATACAGAAATTGTACGTGAACAAGTAATGGCTTATGTAAATGCAGCTTTCAGACCTGAATTCTTGAATAGATTAGATGAAATTATTTTATTCCATAGATTAAATAGATCTCATATGGGTGATATTGTTAAAATTCAGTTAAAGGGATTAAAGGCAATTTTGGCTAATCAACATATAGATCTTGATTTTGATGATTTAGCAATTAATTGGCTTGCAGATAAAGGTTATGATCCTGCCTTTGGTGCAAGACCTTTGAAGAGAGTAATTCAGCGGGAGGTTCAGAATAATATTGCAAAGCTTATTCTCTCAGGAAGTTTTTCTGGTGGAGATACTATTCATTTAACGCAAAAAAATGAGAAATTAGATATTTTTAAATAATAGAGTAATATTAATTAGTAGTGTTTAATGATCAAACATTATCTCACAACGCCTCTAATAATCTTTTAGGGTAATAAGTAAAAAAGTTCTGAGCAACAATATTCCAGTTTAATTAACTTAATGATGTTGATTTGCGCATTAAAACCTTATAACTTATAAATAAAATGTTTTATGAACAAGATAGCTCAAAAAATAGAATATCTAAAATGGTTAAAATCAATTGGCATAGAGTATTATTTTTCCGAAAAAAAAGATAGTAATATTTCTTGGATTGAAAACTTTGGTATAAAAATGCCTTATCAAGAAGAAAGACTAACGGGGCAGAATCATAAAGAGAAAAAACTACCTAGCAATATACATGCAGACTCATCTCGTCATAATGCTACATGTAATTCAATTATTCATGACTCAAGAAAATTATCAGACGCAGCTAACTCTCTAAAGGAATTAAAAGAAATGGTAATAAATTTTAAGGGCTGTGATTTAAAGAATTTTGCTATAAATACTGTATTTGCAGATGGTAATCCAAAGGCAAAAATCATATTAATTGGAGAAGCCCCTGGTGCAAAAGAAGATGAGTTTGGCATCCCGTTCTGTGGTGAAAGTGGTACATTGCTTGATACAATGCTTTCTACTATCAATTTGTCAAGAAAAGAAAATATATATATATCTAATACTATTTTTTGGAGACCACCAGCAAATCGAAGACCTACTAAACAAGAACTAGAAACTTGTCGACCTTTTTTAGAAAAACATATTGCGCTTATCAACCCTAAACTCATAGTTTGTGTCGGTAGCACAGCTGTAGCAGGATTGCTTGGTGATAAAATCAACATTAATACAGCTAGAAGTGCTAACCATTTTTATCAAAATAAGTATTTACTAAAACCTATTGATACTATGGCAATTTTTCATCCTGCATATCTTCTTCGGCAGCCAAGTAAAAAAAAGGATACTTGGTTTGATTTAATAAAGATACAACAATTTGTAGAAGAAAATCTTTAACTTCGGTAGTTTTAATTACAAACATTGCTTACAATAAACTACAATAAAACGTTGTGATGCATTTTGGGTAAATAAAATTAAGAGGTATAAAATGGGTGAAGAATTTGTAGAGCTTAAAATTAAGGATCAAATTTATAAATTACCAATCAAAAAAGCTGCGATTGGCCAAAATGTTATAGATGTTACAAAATTATATAGTCAGACTGGTTACTTTACATACGATCCAGGTTTTATGTCTACAGCCTCATGTACATCTACTATCACTTATATTGATGGTGATAATGGAGTACTAAGACACAGAGGGTACGATATAAAGGAACTTGCAGAAAATAAGGATTTTCTTGAAGTATCATATCTTTTACTCAATAGTGAATTACCTAACAAATTAGAATACAAAGAGTTTACTGAAAACATCGCTTATCATTCGCTTCTTAATGAACAAACACGAAATATTTTCGGTGCATTTCGTCATTTAGCTCATCCAATGGCTGTAATATTATCTGTGGTTGGGTCTCTTTCGGCTTTTTATCATGATACTATTGATATGAATTCTCTAGAAGGGCGTGAGTTAGCTGCCATTAGAATGATTGCAAAAATGCCAACGATTGCAGCAATGACTTATAAATATTCACTAAGTCAAGCTTTTGTATATCCATTAGACGAACTATCTTTTACTGAGAATTTTCTTCATATGATGTTTGCGTCGCCAAGTAAAAAATATAAAGTAAATCCAGTCCTTGTAAAAGCTTTAGATAAAATTTTTGTCTTACATGCAGATCATGAACAAAATGCTTCAACATCAACTGTACGTACAACTGGATCTTCTGGAGCAAACCCTTTTGCTGCTGTTAGCGCAGGTATAGCTTCTCTTTGAGGGCCAGCTCATGGTCAGGGCGATTGCATGAAATTTAGAAGGTGTATATTAGGATATCATAGAGAATATATATTTAATATATTTCTAAAAATATTTTATTATCAGCTATTATTTTTATGTTTTGTTAGAAAAAATTCTTTTTATAACATCAATC
>JBGCEX010000056.1:0-6216 GCA_045106635.1 Rickettsiaceae bacterium
TTTTCCAAGCATTCTTGGGTCAGTAATTTCTTCTATCATTGTTAATATCTTCATCTTTTACAGCTGCATAAAAGAATCAATTATTATCTTAATATTACATTAATTGCTAATACTAAATTTCATGCAATCGCCCTGAGCTCAACACCACCGTTACAATTGATAGCACAACTAGGCAATAGATACTTTTCTAAGTTGAAATTTCTTTAAAAATTCATATTTTGGATAGTAATATCACAGAGTATTGATTTATTACTTGTACATTATAGTCTTTTAGGTTGGATTAGATACTGAAACATGAGTATTAGGTAAGCAATAATGTTGCTAATTCAACCTAAAAGACTATACATAAATTGTGACACCTATGATAAAGCTTTTTTTAAACAAATAATGGCAACCACAGATATAAAAAAATACAGCTATTATACAGCTTAGTAGATGATTTGGATCTATCTCTAAACTATACGATTATCCCGAACTAAGTTAAAACAACAAGTTAAGAATAAAACAAAAAATTTTACATTATTTCACAACAATCACAACAAACATCTGAATCACCAACAATAATAACAGATGCTGGTACATCTAGTTCAGAAACACATCTTATAATCTGCTGACTGTTTTGCACTTCAGGCTAGGGGCAATCGATTAGGAGTAGCACCTATATCCAATAATTGCCCTTGGAAATCAGTTTGTGATGGCAATGGAACACCAAAAATTGCTTTACCTTCCGCATTAAATGTCATTAAATGATTAGACCCATTACCATCTAAAATAAACTCGTAGTTTATTATACGCGATTCTGATACATCTTCTATTGCTTTTGCCATTATTCCTCTCTTTATTTATATACAAACAATTATTATTTAAATTGATACAGTAATATCTTGTAAAAAGATTGCAGCCATTACCGGCATATATATTAAAACAAAGATTAAAGAAAGCAAGACTGCTGTAGCCATCTTCTCTGGATGAATTTTATAAAGTGATGCAAGAATAATAGTACTTGTTGCAATAGGGGCAACACATAGAAGTTGCAAGGCATTATAACATTCATTATCGTACCAACCAAATATAAATCTATCAAAAAGAATAAAAATATTAAAAACAATTGGATAAAACAAAAATTTACTAGCAAAAGCTGCAGATGTAAATTTTACATCAAATTCAAATTTTTTGATATTTGAAAGCGCAAGTCCAATCATAACCATACCAAGGATTGAATAAGCACCCTTCATATTAGAAACAAATTCATAAAAAAAACTTGGTAACTGAAACCCAAACAAACTAAGAGCGCACCCTAAAAAGAAAGAATTAAGCAGAGGTAATTTTATAATTTTTAACATACTCTGTTTAAAAGTACTAACACTTCGTGCGCAAAAATAACAACCAACAGACGATTCATAAATTGCAATACCGATTAAGCCAAGAGCATAAATACTAAGAGTATTATCATTAAATATAGTAGTCGCAATAGGTAGTACAACATATCCACTATTACCAGTGCCAGCAGAAAGAGCTAAAATATTCCTATGGCTATCCTGCCATATTTTTCCATATAACCAGTAACTAAAAAATCCCAAAAAAGTACAAAGGACAAAAGTAACAGCAGTAATTCCCAAAGAACCAAAAGTAAGCTTCGTGCTAGTTGGAATTGCAAAAAACACTATTGGCGCTACAAAATAAAACAACAAAGAGGCTATGCTATCTTTTTCTACGTTTGAGAACCTACCTGCTAAATAGCCAATCACTACACTCAAAAGAGAAGAAAGAACTTTTAAAAATACTAAACTAAATATTGCCATTTTAAAATCATTATACTCCTTTAGTTTGTTTTTTCACCTAAAAACATTGTTATTTTAAAAGAAGCGATTGATTTATTCCATTATCATTTGTCTTGATGTTTAGATCACTACTCCCCTTGCGCTAAAGAGTAACCTGGTTTACCGTCAAAATTGTACAAATTCTCAACTTTAATAAAATCTATTTCAGCACTAACAAACTTATTCAATAAATTAGCAATATCCTGGTGCGATATCTCACCTGAATCTGGCATAAATCTACAACACCAATGATCAGAATTCATAAAAAAACTATCATCCCTTGACCAAAGCTTTAACCCCTTAGAAGAAATCGTTTTTAAAACCATAGAACCTGCATCAAGAGGATTTATCTTTGTAGCTAAATCATGCGCTGAATTTACGTTCATACCAACAAAGATATCAACTCCCACAAGCGATTTTTTTTCACTCGTGTTTATCTCATAATTAAAGATTTTATCTGATTTTGCACTAGATGAACTATAATTAGCTATCCTTAAATTTGATGGTTTCTGCCCTAACCTACTCACTATTTCTTCAGCAAACTCTTTTGTTCCTACTTTCTTACTAGATATTTTCTCATTGTAAATATCAGCCGTATGAACACCATCTTCAAGTGTTTTTTTCCAAGCATTCTCAACAAGCTCAGCTATTTCTCCCTGACCAATATGCACAAGCATCATAATTGCTCCATTCAACAAACCCGATGGATTTGCAATATTTTGACCAGCTATATCAGGTGCTGATCCATGAATAGCTTCAAATAATGCAAAATCCTTACCTATATTTGCCGAACCTGCTAATCCTACTGAACCTGAAATCTCAGCTGTTACATCAGAAATAATGTCTCCAAAAAGATTGGAGGTTACGATAACATCAAAAATTTCAGGTTTAGCTGCCAATCTTGCTGTTCCTATATCAACAATATAATGTTCATTATTAATAGTCGGATATTCCTTGGCAATTTCATTAAATACTTGATGAAATATACCATCAGAGAATTTCATAATATTATCTTTACTAAAACAAGTAACTTTTTTTCTACTATTTTTTATTGCATATTCAAATGCATATCTAACTATTTTTTCACAACCAGTTCTGCTAATTAACTTCACTGATTCTCTCATATTATGAGTATGCCTATATTCAATACCTGCATATAAATCCTCTTCATTTTCTCGTACTATCACAAGATCAAGTTTTGGATGTAAAGTTTTAACAAATGGATGATAAGAAATTGATGGACGTACATTCGCATATAAACCAAGGGTTTTTCTCATTGTTACATTTAAACTCTTATATCCTCCACCTTGAGGAGTAGTAATTGCAGCTTTTAGCAAAATCTTTGTTCTTTCTATTGACTCCCAAGTATCTGGAGCAATTCCCGAAGTATAATTTTTCTTATATAATTTTTCACCTACTTCAATAACCTCAACACGAATTTGCGCCTCTGCTTTCATCAAAACATGTAATACAGCCTGCATAATCTCAGGACCTATCCCATCCCCATACGCAACTGTAATTGGAGTAATTTTTGACATTTTTTCCTCTTTATTTTCAATTGATTGCAATCGATTACATGACCATAGTAGCACAAATAAAAAACAGATCCTTATAATATCCTAGTTATAAACTTACAGTTTTTCCACGATGATGCTTTTAGAACTTTTTTATACTCTCTTTAATAGTACAACGCCATAGTTAACCGAACAAATAATAAGACTCTGTCTCGCATACAAATTAAGTTAGACTAAAATTAGAAAAAGCTAGTTTTGGAGCGTTATCAAGCCATCAACATTTTGAAATTCTTAAAAATAGAAAAATTATTATTAGGTCTTTGTTGATAAATTACTGCAGTAGGTTATGTAATGTGCCGTTGCAATTATAAGTGGCAGATTCAAGATTGAAGTACAATGGATAGTGATTTATTGTTGAAGTAATACAAAAAATATGGAATGCATGTAAACGAAATTTTGGTATGAAAAGCATCCAAAAATCAATATTTGATATTCAAGAAATTAAACAATTAATGTAAATGTGTCAATAAAACATTAATAACAAATATTTCAAAATATTTACATTTTTTTAAACAGAAATACCCTTTAGATTCCCTCTGAAATACAAAAATAAGGTGATTAATAATCCTGTTAACATCATAGCAATTAGGGTTGTGCCTATAACAAAGAAATTACCATCATACATTTTACTCACTACACTTAAGGAAATAGAAGTAAATATCAATCTAACAGAATGAATAACAACTGATACTTTACCCATATGATCTTTTATCGTTGTTAACGCATTAGCATATAGAAAATTAATTAAAAATGCTGTGCCAACTGTTAAAATAGCCATAGCTGCAGTAATAATTCGTGGCTCATCTATACCCATGAGCACTATAACAAACTGGCAAATTATACTAATAAAGCACATCATAATACTAAAAAAGAAACTATTTTTATAACCAAATTTATTAACTAATATACCATTCATTAAACTTATAACTCCAAATATGATGGCCAATATATTTTTATACCACATATATTCAATCAAAGGTACTCCCATATCATTAACATAATAAATAGGGGACATACTAATAAACACCCAATAAGGGGCTATGATAAAACATAAAGCACCAGTAAATATTAGTAATTTTCTTGATTTAATTAACATAAAATATTCTTTAAACGGCAAAAAAATACTTATTTTACCAGTGATTCTGTTATTACTCTCCAAAGATAAGTAGCTTAAAGTTAAAGCTACTAAAGATAAACAAAATACGGCTAAAAAATTAAAACGCCAATTAGCATACAAACCAAGGTAGCTACCGATAGTTGGAACCATAGTCATAATTAAAGTAATAGAACCATTAATAAACCCAAGCCTTGTTAATTGATCCTGAAATTTACTCGTTTCAATTAAAATCACATAACTAAGTATAGTAGGACCAGCAATACTCAATCCTTGAATAAACCTACCAAATAATACAAAACCATAATTACCAGTTGAAGCGCAAAGCAAAGTAGCCCCAGCAAATATTACTAAACTACTAATAATCGTTATTCGGTAATTAAATTTATCCCCTAAAAATCCGGCTACCACCCCTCCTATACAATAACCTATAAAATTTAAACTTAACGAAAGCTGAACTGCAAATGGCGATAAATCAAAATATTTTTGTAATGCGGGAACACAAGGAATAAAAAAATCAGCTTCTGATCTAGAGATAATACAGATAGTTAAAACAGTAATGAATAATAACATTTGATTATATATTGTTAATTAAACAGCTTGATATTATTCATATTATTTTATGAACTCATAAATATTAATTTACAAGCTATTAGAGTTGTGGGTTTTTATCATAGAAATGAGTAATGGTCAATAATATCAAAGTAATTTCATAGCCATTACTAAATAACGATTATATCATGTATAATTTAACAAAGAAGTTAAGTAAATTTACTTCGATTAAATTATTAAACAATTCTTAAGGGTAATTGTTGCAAAAGAACAAAAATCACAGAATTATCAACAATTCCTCAATTAAAAACTTCTATATTAGCTGTTGTTAATTACTAATTATAGTTTCTTATAATATCTTTACTAAAATACAAGCTAATTCAAGTTGAGAATATATAAATGGAAAACACTACTATAAATTTACAAAATTCTTTAATTCAAACATATGAAGAAATCATAAAAAACGCTCTAGAGATATTTCCAAACGCAGTTGCATTCTTATCTTTGTTAATTTTAGGTTGGGTTCTTGCTCATACAATCAAAATTGTAATACGTAAGATATTTCATTGGTTTAATAGTTTGTTTCAAAAAAATGCTCATCATTCGAATAGAATTCATACAAAAAATAGAAGTGTATATTCCAATATTATAGAAAGAATTACATTTTGGGCTATTCTATTATTTTTTTTTGCTGCAGCTAGTAATTTGTTGGGATTAAAGATATTTTCAGGGCTACTAAAAAAATCATTACACTATTTACAGGAATATTTATAATATCTTTTGGTTTTTTCATTGGAAACTTAGTTAAAACAGCTCTTCTCAGTGCTGATAAATCTATATCTGAAGATAGCAGTCTACCTATCGCACAAATAGTTCAATTTTTGATTATATTTAGTGCTATTATAATTGGCACCGAACAGATTGGATTAAATGTCCAGTTATTGAGCAATCTTTTGATGTTAGCACTAGGAGTGTTATTAGCTGGAGGAGCTTTAGCTTTTGGATTAGGTGCAAAGCCAGGGCGATTGCATGAAATTTAGTATTAGCAATTAATGTAATATTAAGATAATAATTGATTCTTTTATGCAGCTGTAAAAGATGAAGATATTAACAATGATAGAAGAAATTACTGACCCAAGAATGCTTGGAAAAGTAC
>JBGCEX010000057.1:0-14623 GCA_045106635.1 Rickettsiaceae bacterium
GGGATAAACTATTCTAATTTCCTTATGGTAGGCAATAAATCAGCTAAAATCTTCTTTCTTTCATTTTTGGATATAAGGAAAGTTTTTAGCTATAAGAAATGTTCTTAATTATAAAAATCTAGGCTTTTTCAACAGCCCCGAATGTTTACACAGCATAAATTTGAAAAAAAATACCTTTGTAATCAAACAAAAAAAGCTATTATTAGCGATCAAAATATGTTGTGGTTTATGCTTAAACTCAGGTATTCTCTTGGTATATCATGTACAATTGATTACCACTATTGTGTATTATATTATTTCTCTTAGAGGAGAGAATATTATAACAATCGGACAATGTGTTCTAGTCATTACTTTATGCATAGCAATTGCAGAAGATATATGGAATTTAACAAAAGAATTTGGTGATGTTTTTGAGCAGATAGGATCTTTTAGCCAGATTGTAAATCTAATTCAAGATTATACAATAACTGATACAGAGAGTGCAAAGAATTTAGTCATAAAAGAACCATCTATTGAATTTCAAAACGTCACTTTTTACTATCAAAACCAAAATAATATATTTAGAAACAAATCAGTAAAGATTGCAGCTTATCAGAAAGTTGGTTTAGCTGGTTTTTCTGGATCTGGTAAAACAACTTTTACTAACCTAATTGTCAGACTTTTTGATATTGAGTCGGGAAAGATACTTATTGATGGACAAGATATTAAAATGGTAACACAAAGCAGTTTACGTCAAAATATTTCGATTATTCCACAAGAACCTATTTTGTTTCATAGGTCTATTATTGAGAATATAAAATATGGTACTGAAAATGCAACTTATGACGAAATAGTCACAGCTACAAAATCGGCCTATATTCATGATTTTATCATAAAATTACCAGATGGCTATAATACGCTTTGCGGAGAAAGAGGTAATAACTTGTCTGGTGGCCAAAGACAACGAATTATTATTGCTAGAGCTTTACTCAAAAATGCTCCGATTTTAGTTCTTGACGAAGCAACATCTTCTCTAGATAACCTCACTGAGAATCTAATTCAAAAATCACTTCAGAATCTTATGGAAGGTAAAACGGTTCTTGTAATTGCCCACAGATTATCTACACTTCTTAATATGGATAGAATACTTGTGTTTGATAATGGACATATAGTTGAGGATGGAACTCATGACGAACTCAAAATAAATGGTAAATTGTACCAACAATTATGGGATGCCCAAAAAGATGGATCTATTGCTGAATTATATTAACCCAAGCATCCAGATAACATTTAAGAACAATTGATAAAAGGATTTAATATCAAAACTACACAATAATTAAAATTTATTTTTTAGAAGACAAGATTTAAGAGACAAGAGGTTTATAACGATTAATGCAACAATTCTAATCTACACCTATGTACTAAGCCTTTCGAACAAAGCCTAGTGATGCCTCACTCTACAATTTTGCTATTCTTCATAACTCTTCTCCATCTAATGAAGATTCTCCTGTGCTTTCTATTTCTTTATGTTCAAGTTTCTTTGGACTAATTAGTAGATATTCATAGATTTCTGGCGCTCTATCTTTAGCTAAATCAAGTGGTGTGAATTCAACTTTGTTTTTTATCATTTTAGCGCCAAGTTTAAGCAATAATTCTACCATTTCTAATTGCCTAAAATAAACTGCAAAATGAAGAGCTGTATTACCTCGAATTGAATCAAAGGCATTAACATTTGCTTCACCAGTAGTAAGTAACACTTCCATCATTGAACAACATCCATGTTTTGCCGCCATTTGCAAACTAAGTATTTCTACTTTTTCTACAGATAACGTATTTTTTTTCATCATGTTGCTAATAAACGGAGTTGTTACTTCTACCATTAATGCAGATTCTTTTAGAAATTGTGGAGAACGGTATGCTTTTGACATATATAATATCTCAACTAAATTAATAAAATATAATCACTTTTTTATAAATCACTTATTAGATTTTAAATACATTTAGTTAAAATAATATTAACTGTCTGGTTTGTTTGCACCTCTCTTAATTAGCATTTTTTTACTACGGTTTCTTTCATTAATTTACCTAATACCATTATCATTTTGTTCCTTGTAGCACTTCTACCACAGAATTAATTATTGGCAGATCAGATAATTTAATATTGCATTTTAGAGTTAAAGATTTGATTAACTTTGCTGCTTCTGATCCTTCCACTAGTGTTGGATATGAGGAAATAAAATTTTTAGAATAATGATTTTGATGTAACTCAAAACCAAATTTAGTATTTCGTGAAGTTTGAGAATAGCTTGTTAAAATTAAATCCCCAATTACTGCTGGCTCTAGTAAAGTTTCTTGCTTGCCTCCTAGAGCTTTAGAAATTTGCAATATTTCCTGTAAAGCCTTAGTAACAAGCCATGCTTTTGCATTATCTCCTGCATTACTTGCTTCTAAAATACCACTTTTTATAGCAACTATGTTTTTTACTATAGATGCTATCTGTATAGTTATAATATCGTTTGTAGTAGAAATTTCAAAACACGGGGTTGATAAGTTTTTAGCTAAATTATTTGCCAGAGACAGATCTTCAGAAGAAATAGTTGCGCTTGTAAATTTGCCCAAAGCTACTTCTTTGGCAAAATTTGGCCCTGAAAAAAAAACAAAAGGATTAGAAAATTCTCTTTTAAACTTTTCAGAAAGAAGCTCTACTGGATTAGAAGAAATACCCTTAGTAGCTATTGCAAAAATAGTTGTTGCTGGAATATTATATTGTTTTAATTGTTCCAATACGTTTCCAAATGCAGACGAAGGTACTACAATAAATATTATTTCTGAATCTAGGATTTTTTCAATTTGGTCTGTTGCAATTAAGTTAGTTGGCAAAGGAATAGATCCAAGATATCTGGTATTAAGCTTTTTATTGTTTATCTCTTCTGCCACTTCTTGTAAATCAGAATATATTTTAACTAATTCGTGAATTCTTGCTAAATGGCAAGCAATTGCAGTCCCCCAGCTTCCACTTCCAATAACCGAGAAGTCAGTAAAATTTTTCATATATTTTCTCTTTTTATTTCATTGATCATAGCTTTTTGCTTGATTAATTGATCAAACAAATCTCTTTTTTCTTCATATAAAGATTCTCTTCTAAGATTTAGCATCTCTGTAAATGTACCTTGAATAGAATCAGTTGTTAGTCTATCTGTAATCAGCAAACCGTTTAAGTGGTCTATCTCGTGTTGCAATACTCTTGCATAGAAACCCCGCTCAATTTTTGATATCTTTTCTCCTTCTTCGTTTTGATAAGTAACTTTTATAGCGTTATATCTCTGAACTTTGCTATAGATAGTTTTTACTGAATAGCAACCCTCAAAATCGCTACATATTCCTTCGCTTTCAATTGGTTCATACGTCCCATTGATTATTACATGCATAGAATATTCTACTGTATTATCTCTAAGTAACGATACACTTTTTGGGATATATACAGTAGCAATATTCTTATTTATGTCAATTTGCTGAGCAGCAAGGCAAACCCCATCTAGTGAAAATAATAATTCTTTCATTATTTTGATAATGCCTTGATCTTCCTCAGACAAAGGAAATTTAACTTTTTTAGCTTTTAATTTGAGCACCGACTTTAACGGATTTTGTGCACCTTCGATAGCGATGATTTTATCTTTCATATAAATATCTTAAGCTACCTTTGCTATCATATGTTCTATTTCAAAGGAGCATAAAGTTGCTCTCAGTATTTGACCGACGCTATATTTACCATCAAGTTTTACAGGTATAAAATTCTCTGTGTGAGCCATGTTATTTTTTTCAACTAAAATATTTACATCTCTACCAAGATTCTGACTAAAAAATTTATGTAATTCCTTGACCCCTTCAGCTCGTAGAATCGACGCTCTTTCTTTCCTGATTTTTTTAGGTACTTGAGGCATCCTAGCAGCTGGAGTCCCATCTCTTTCAGAATAAGGAAAAACATGTAAATATTGAAGTCCCGCCTCTGCAATTAATCTTCTTGTGTTTTCAAACATTTCATCTGTTTCTGTAGGAAATCCAGCAATAATATCTGCTCCGAACGATACTTCTGGCCGTATAGCCCTCAATTTATTACAAAATTCAACGACTTGTTCTCTATTATGACGGCGCTTCATTCTTTTCAAAATCATATTATCTCCAGCCTGCAAGCTAATATGAAAATGAGGCATTATCCTTGAATTATAAGCAATAAGATCAAAAAGATCATCATCAATTTCCGCAACATCAATTGAAGAAAGCCTAAGTCTTTGTAGATTAGGTATTAGAGCTAATATTCTTCTAATCATCTGAGCAAAAGTAGGGCTACCTGGCAAATCAGCACCGTAAGCAGTTACATCAACACCTGTTAATACTATCTCATGATAATTTTCTGCAACTAACATTCGAACTTGCTCAGCAATAACTCCTATTGGCACTGATCTACTATTACCTCTTCCATATGGTATCATACAAAAAGTACATCTATGATCACAACCGTTTTGTACTTGAATGAAAGCTCTAGCTTTTCCTTCAAAACTTTTTACTAAGTGATTTGCTGTTTCTTTAATTGACATAATATCATTAACAGCAACTCGTTCTTCTCCAATAAAATAATTACTATCTGAGAGCTTTTCTTCGTTACCAAGGACTTTATCTACTTCACTCATTGATGCAAACATTGCTGGAGTATTCTGGGCTGCGCAACCAGTAACAATTATAGTCTTAGATGGATCTTGTCTTTTTATTTTGCGTATAGCTTGTCTTGCTTGCTTTTCAGCTTCTCTTGTTACTGCACAAGTATTAACAACCACAACATTTTCAAGTTTAGATTTGGCCAAATTATTTTTAATAATTTCACTCTCGTAAATATTTAATCTACAGCCAAAAGTCATTACTTCTTGGTTTTTACTCATAAATAATATTCTCCTGCAAAAACATAAGCTGCTGGGCCAGTCATCAGAATCTGATTATCTTGTTCATGCATTTTTAAAGCGCCAAGAGTAAAAGATACATTTGCTTTTTTATCAACAAACCCCAATTTGCTTGCTGCTGCAAAACTAGCAGAGGCCCCACTTCCACAAGCCATTGTAAAACCAGTTCCTCTTTCCCAGACTTTTAAAGTTATAGTAATATCTTCCACTTGAGCAAAATTTACATTTACGCCATTGTTAAATAGCTCATGGTTTTGTAAATTTTTACCGATTATTTTTTTATCTTTATCGCTTAGTTTGCTAAAAATAACGAGGTGAGGGTTACCTACATCAACGCAAAGCAGTTCTTTTGGTTCTATTCTATACTTTTCAGCCCATTGCCATAATTTTTCCTGTGTTGGCATCCAATTAGCAGTGAAGCTCGCCACGCCCATATCAACGGTTATGTTATCTGGATCATAGTACATAGAAGTAATTTTTGTATCTCCGATGCTTATTACTGAATCTTTTATTCCATGCTGATCAAACATTAAACGAGATAGACATCTAGAAGCATTGCCACAAGCTTTTGCTTTTGAGCCATCTTGATTAAAGATATTCATAGAAATAAAATGATCATGCTTTGTATAAGTTATAAACTGATCACAACCAATACCAGTTTGGCGATTTGAAATGCTAATTACAAATTTTTTTATATCTTTAACATCTGAAAGCAGAGAATTTTCCATAATGATAAAATCGTTACCTAGACCGTGCATTTTAACAAAAGCAAATTTTTTCATAACTGTAATTTTTAAACAATAATAGTGCAATTATTTTATTGAGCATTATAGCAAATTTTTATAAAAATTATAGTTTTTTAAAAAGTGACAATGTTTTTAAAATATATTACCTTTGTAAAAAATTATTTTTTTATAGAAAATAGAATTAAAATTAAGAATCTCTCTATGATAGTGATTACAAAAAAAACGCTACACACTTTTGCTTGGATTGTATTATTTCAACTTATAGGATTTTGTCTTGGTCAAATAACTAAAGCAAATATGGAATGGTATTACACTATTACGAAGTCATCACTCACGCCACCAAATTTTGTTTTCTCTTTAGTTTGGACTGTATTATATGTGATCTTAGCATTAATAGGAAAATTTCTTTGGGTTAATAGGCAAGAACAAAGAGTCAAAAGAATATTAAAATTCTTTGTAATACAACTAATATTTAATTGGATATGGACTCCAATCTTTTTTAGTATACATCTAACTGGTATATCTTCCTTAATAATAGTAATTATTGTTATAATAACTGCATACATAGTAATAAAATCATGGAGATATTATCCTGTAATAGCTTATGCTATGATACCATATTTTTTCTGGTTAACTTTTGCAGCTTATCTAAATCTGGTAATATGGTATGAGGAAACTATTGTGGTCTATCAATATTAGTTAAATGCCAAGCAGGGTCAGAGCTTAGAGCGCTCTTAGAAAAAGTCCATTCCTCATGCAAATCTTTAATTTTTTCAGTAACATCACTGCCTAGTAAAAGTACCTTTATAAAAATATTATTACCAAACATATATATTTCAGATATTTGTACCGATAGTTTTTTAACATTTCCTGTTAATCCGCCATAATTCACTGCTATCGATTTAAAATTCTCAATATATCTTTTATCAACTAACTCTTCCAATTGGTCATCATCACCCTGTAAAGCTGCTTCTATAATCATCTGGAAAGCTGATTTTGCTCCACCAACAAAACGTCTTACATCAAAAGTAGGAACTTTACTTAGCACCTCTTGTAAACCTTTTTCAACAGATTCTTTATTTTCTGATAGCACTAAATCTTTAAGGCCTAATTTTTTGGCTTTTAGCAAATTAGGCTTTAGAACGTTTGTAGATCCGGTATAAGTAACATCTTTCAGAGTTTTGCTAAAGTTCTCTCCAAAAAAACTCTTGTTCTTTGCAGGGTCATCATTTGATGTACTTCCCAAAGTGGAGATAAGTTTATTTATTATGAAAAAAGCAATTCCCGCAAAAATTATAAGCTCTAAAAGCTGACCTGACATTACAACACCCCTATAAATACTCAGTACATTGTATATCTAAAACAATCTTTTTGCAAAGACATTTAACCAATAGATCTATAATCAATTAGTTGATTTAAGTATTTTTATCAAAAATGCTCTAGCTGTAGTTATCGTGTCTATAGACAAAAACACACTTTTGGTAACTAATTTTAACTAGTTAGTACTTTTTTAAACATTATTTTTGTGATTTTTAAGGTAAAGACTTATAATATCTTAACTAAAGGAAACAAAATAAATATTTATATGACTGCGCAAATGTTTGCTTGGGGTGTTTTTGTATCAGTAATTATTACACTTTTAATCATTGATTTAGGTGTTCTAAATAAAAAAGATAAGGTAATTAGTTTAAAAAAAAGCATATATATAAGCCTTTTTTATATAACTATATCATGTTTATTTGGACTATTTATTTTATATGAATTTGGCTCTGACAGAGCAAGTGAATATTACACAGGATTTCTTTTAGAAAAAACTATGTCCCTTGACAACATTTTTATGATGTCAATGATTTTTACTTTTTTTAAAATTCCTATAAAATATCAACATAGGGTTTTATTTTGGGGGATATTAGGTGTTATTATTCTTAGAGCAATAATGATTTATGCCGGAGCGGCTCTATTACAGCAATTTGCATGCGTGTTGTTTATTTTTGCTATAATTCTTATCCTTACAGGGTTTAAGACTTTATATATGGTTGATAAGCCAGTTAAAGATATAAAAGACATGTTTATATATAAATGGTTTAGTAGTCGTTTAAACCTTCATCCAGAATTGGTAGGTAATAAATTCGTTATTAGAAAAGGTGGTAAATGGTTTTTTACACCTTTGTTCATGGCATTAATTACTATTGAATCAATGGATCTAATATTTGCCATTGATAGTATTCCCGCTATCTTTGCAATAGCACAAAATACTTTTATTGTATATAGTTCAAACATTTTTGCAATTTTAGGTCTCAGGGCTTTATTCTTCTGTCTCGTAGACATTGTTGAGAGGTTTAAATATATTAAATATTCTCTTGCTATCATTTTAATCTTAATTGGAATTAAAATATTCGTTTCTCACTTCGTAGCAATACCAAAACTTGTACCATTGTTATTAACGGTCATTTTAATATTAATGGGAATTTTAGTTTCAATAATTAAAGACAAAAAAGAATAAACAAGTAAACACTTTGTAACTTAGTCTGATTTGATATATTTAAAAAAAATTAACCAATTTGAACTTTTGTTTATATCTATGGAGTAATGCATACAATAAAGTTATGACCTCCCTTGTCCATTATTCATAATTTATGGCTAATTTAAGCCTTAGACTTTCTTTTAAATATTAGTATATTTAAAATATAAAGAATAAACATTACTATAAACCAATATATTATAATTTCACCAGTTAAAAGTAGAGAACCATCTTTACCAATAATTTGTTTAAATAATAAACCCAATGACGCTACAAGCGCTACTGGAGCTATTAAAAAAACTGCTGGACATTTAAAAGGTCTTTCAACATTTGGTAAACTAAACCTAAATAGCATTACAATGATTGTTATTGCCACGTAATCCAACAAAGCAGCCATGCTAGAGAGTTGGGCAAGTATAGAATAGGGACAAAATGCTGCCGTTAAAGCAATGGCAATAGTAAAAATTACAATTGTTATATGTGGGCTATCGTATTTATGGTGTAGTTTTGCCATAAATTTGGGCAATAAACCATCTCTTGCAATTACATAAAAAATACGTGATTGACCATAAATATTCATCAGAATAACTGTAGTCATTCCGGATATAGCGCCAGTAGCTACGATCGCAGAACCAATATTACTATTGTTAAATTTTAAAGCATGTGCAAGCGGTTGGGCATTATTTAATTCACCATAAGGTATAATCCCAGTAGCTAATCCTCCAACAATCATATAAATTATTGTTGAAAGAACTAGAGAGCCAATTATACCTATCATTAAATCTCGTTTTGGATTTTTACATTCTTCTGCTGCGCTAGCAAGTACACCAAAACCAGTAAAGGCAAAAAATAAAATTGATGAACCCATTAACACATCATCAAAACCATTTGGCATAAAATTCTCCCAATTTGTTGCATCAAAGTGAGGTGCTGCAAAAAATATAAAGGCAAAAATTGCAGCCATTTTTATGAATACCAAAGTATTATTCAATTTCTTGCTATCTTTGGTACCAAGATATAACATAAACCCAACAAAAGTTACTACTATAATTGCTGGTATGTTAAGTATTCCACCCTCAGCTGGAGCTTTGCCAAATTGCTCCGGAAGATGATATCCTGCTGAATCCAACACTCCTTGAACATAAGCTGACCAACTCCCAGCAACTGCTGCAGATGCAAAACCAAGTTCTATAATAATCACACTACCAATCAACCAAGCAAACACTTCTCCAAATGCTACATAGGAATAAGTATATACACTACCAGAAGTAGGAAGCATTGCTGCAAGTTCCGTATAAGCTAACGCTACAAAAATACATGTACATCCAGCTATCAAATAAGAAAGAGTTATAGCTGGACCCGAATATTGCGCAGCAACTAAGCCTGTCAAAGTAAATACTCCTGTACCGACAATAGCACCAAGACCAAGCAAGACTAAATCAAATGCTGTTAATGTTTTATCAAGGACACTGGAGCTACCAGCTTCTTTGACAGATTCAAAACTCTTTTTCTTCAAAAAATTCATTTTCTTTCATTATTTTTATAGTTATTCAACATCTCTAGTAATCCATCCGCCACCAAGAACTCTTGTATTATTGTATAAAACACATGCTTGCCCTGGGGTTATTGCCTTTTCAATCCCAAGCATAGTAACTTCAATTTTATCATCACCGATAATATTAATTTTAGCTTTTACTCCAGCTGTAGTGGATCTAACTTTGGCAGTAATTTCAAGATCTTTAGTTGCTACATCACTAGCTAACCAGTTCACTTCTTTAATGGTAAATTTTGTTTTAACTAATGCTGACTCAGGGCCAATATACACCATGTTTGTATCTGGGTCAATTTTTATAACGTAGATTGGTTCTCCGTATGCAATACCAAGACCACGTCTTTGACCAATTGTATAATTCATAATACCTTTATGTTCACCTATTTGGAAACCATCAATATGAAAAATCTTTCCAGGTTTGTTGCTATTTGGGCGTATTTTATTAACGATTTCACGATAATTACCGTTTGGCACAAAGCAAATATCTTGACTATCTGGTTTATCTGCAACTTCAAGATCATATTTTAATGCTAATTTTCTTGTTTCATGCTTAGTATATTTACCAAGTGGAAACTCAAGGAAATCTAGTTGTTTATTAGTTGTAGCAAATAAAAAGTAACTTTGGTCTTTTTGACAATCTGTTGCTTTATGAAGTTCTGAATTATTATTCTTAACAATCTTTTGTACGTAATGACCGGTAGCAAGCATGTCTCCACCAAGTTCTTGAGCTAGTTTAAGCAAGTCCTTAAATTTAACAGATTGATTACAACGTACACACGGCAGGGGTGTTTCCCCTTTTAGATAACTGTCTGCAAAATCATCTATTACTTTCTGTTGAAATAAATTTTCATAATTTAAAACATAGTGAGGAATACCAAGCCTGTCTGCTACCATTTTGGCGTCATAAATATCTTGCCCAGCGCAACATGCTCCTTTTTTTTGTAATGCATTACCATGGTCATATAGTTGCAGAGTAATCCCTATAACCTTATGGCCTTGTTCATGCATCATTGCAGCAACTACGGAACTGTCAACTCCTCCAGACATCGCTACAACCACAGTTTTAGACATACAAATCCTATCAACATTTTTTTAGATTAAAAAATTAATAATATTAAATTTCAGTAACAATTACAAGGGTAATTAACTAGAATTTTGATTATTAAAACCTACTATACTTTAAAGAGCTTGATTATTTAGTGTAAATCTTATAAAAATCGCAAAGGAAATAAATAAATTTATTAAATAAATATGAATTATAGTTTTTTAAACTTAGTAACTGCCATAGCGATCTCAGTATTGATAATATTTGGTTGGCAACATTTTTATGAGAAACCAAAATTAGAGCGTTTAACCGAGCAACAAAAACAATATAATAATCAGTTAGAAGCGGTAAAAAAAGAAACAATAAAAATGACTGAACAAATCATTGAACGCCCTAATGCTCTTTCTTTGGCAGAAAGAGTGAAAATCAAATCTGATGTACTTTCTGGCTCTATATCCTTAGAAGGTTTAAGATTTGATGACTTAACATTATCAAATTATCAAGAAAATTTAGAAAAAAATAGCCCCCCTGTAGTGCTTTTTTCTCCATCTTCCACTAAAGATGCTTATTTTGCTGAAATTGGGTGGTGGGGAAATAATAAAAATATTAGTTTTCCTAATTCATCAACTATTTGGCAGGCAGATGGTGATATTATATCTCCTGATCAGCCAGTTACATTTGCGTGGACCAGTCCAGAGCAAATAAAATTTATGGTCAAAATTGAGCTGGATGATAACTACATGTTTACTATCAAGCAAACTACTTTAAATAACTCATCTCATCCATTACAAACACAATATTATGCTTTAATAAATCGTACATATAGTCATGAGTCAGAAAGAGTGATGACTATTTTGCACCAAGGGATGATAGGGGCTGTAAATGGAGAGCTCAAAGAATATAATTATGATGATATAAAAGACAAAAAGAAAGAAAGTTTTGCAAGAAACAAAGTTGATTGGATTGGAATTACTGATAAATACTGGCTTGCTGCCTTTATACCAGATGCCTCTCAAACTTACTCCTCAAATTTCATCTATGGTATTAAATCTGGACTTGATAAGTATCAAGCTGATTTTCTTTCTACCGCTCAGATTATTGAGGTCGGTGGACAATTTGAATTAACACATAAATTATTTGCTGGAGCAAAAAAAGTCGATTTACTAGATAAGTATGAAAATCAGTACAATATTAATCTCTTTGATAGAGCAATTGATTTTGGTTGGTTTTATGTTCTTACCAAACCTATATTTAATGCTATGAATTTTTTCTACTTATATGTAGGTAATTTCGGCATTAGTATTATGATCGTAACAATTATAATTAAACTCGCAATGTTTACTCTTGCTAATAAATCTTATCGCTCAATGAAAAGAATGAAGAATCTTCAGCCTCAAATGGAGAGATTAAAAGAGTTGTATGCAGATGATAAACCGCGTCTTAACCAAGAAATTATGGGGTTATATAAGCGAGAAAAAATTAATCCTATCAGCGGATGTTTACCATTGTTAGTTCAAATACCAGTTTTCTTTTCTATATACAAAGTGCTATATGTCACTATAGAAATGCGCCATGCTCCGTTTTTTGGATGGATTCATGATCTTTCCGCTCCTGATCCTACTACTGTGTTTAATTTATTTGGTTTGCTGCCATTTTCTCCACCATCTTTTTTAATGATAGGTGTTTGGCCAATAATTATGGCATTAACTATGTATTTACAACAAAAAATGAGTCCTCAGCCTGCTGACCCGGTACAAGCTATGGTGATGAAATTCATGCCTCTTATGTTCTTGTTTATGTTTAGTAGTTTCCCAGCTGGTCTTTTAATCTATTGGTCATGTAATAATATTCTATCAATAATTCAGCAATCTTATATAAATAAACTAGATAAGAATGACAAATGACGTTGGAACAAAAATATTTAGACAAGAAGCAAAATTTATTGCGGGAGCAGCTAGACCTGATCAATTGCCCAGAATAGCTTTGCCTCAAGTGGCTTTCGTTGGTAAATCTAATGTAGGAAAATCTAGTCTAATAAATACAATCTGCCGTAGAAAAAGTTTAGCAAGAGTTTCCCATACACCTGGACGAACACAACAAATAAATTTTTTTTTAATTGCAGAAAAGCTAGTGATAGTTGATCTTCCGGGTTATGGTTTTGCCAAGGTTCCTATTAAAGAAAAACAAAACTGGGAAAAACTCATTCTTCATTATTTACAAAATACTCCTAATCTTAAATTAGTAAATCTACTTATTGATGCAAGAAGAGGCATTAAAGAAAACGATCTTAAAGTTATTGAATTACTCAATTCATGTAATAAACAAGTGCAAATAGTCTTTACAAAAACAGATAAAGTGGTGCTAAAAGATGGTTTTCAATTAGAAGTCAAAAATTATCTTGCAAGTTTGGGCTACTTATTATGTAATGTTATTTTGTCTAGTAGCAAAAATGGTTTAGGTGCAAAAGAACTTCAACTCAGCTTGGCGCAATCCGCCAAATAAAAAAACAAAGATTCACAACCCTTTGGGGATGGAAAGCGCCAACCTGATAAAACATGTTATTAAACATAGTAACTCTATAAACATACGAGGATAGCGATATGTTTATCATCCCGTAATTATTGAGGATAATCTTTCACTCTATAATTTTGTTGAAAATATAGAGATTTTATCAAATATTGGTTTAAACTTGATAGTTGTTCATGAATACACTAAATTGCTAACAAAATACCTTGATTCGCTTAAAATAAATAAAACAAAGTATAATACTCATCTAGAAAATGATAAACTGACTGATTTATTAGAAGCAATAATTTCTGGCTATATTAATAAAACCATAGTATCAAAATTATGTTCTTTTGGCATAATGGCTGCTGGATTTTCTGGTAAAGATGGAAATCTATTAATAGCTAAAAAATCAAATCATATAGAGGGAAAAAATAGTCATTTTCATGTTAGTGAACCATTATTAGTAAATTCAGAAATTCTATTTGAAATTGAAGAAACTAACATTATTCCTATAATTTCTCCGGTAGCCAGCACGAAAATCTAAAACAATGATCTTAGACGCTAACATAGATTTCAACAACAACTAGCGCTGACAAATTAATTATAATGTGTGAGGATAGTTTTCTAATTAATCAAGTAAGTGTGTTGTCATCATTTACTGAACTAGATAGATTGTTTGAAAATAACATTGAAATCAACCAAAATGATCCTTTGATAAGGGCATCAAGGCATGTTTTATCTAATTCAAATAGTTCAATTTATTTTATTGATTCAAATAAAAAGGATTCTCTTCCATTATCTATTTTTGATTAATCATATTTTTAGCAAAAAGAGTTATTAAAGCCCCTGATAGTACAGCAACTATACCAAGTATTTGTATGTTACTAACTCTTTCTCCAAGTAAAATTATACCTGACATCAATACAAAAATAGGTTCTAAAATTGATACTATAGAAGCTTTTTCTGAACTAATGTATTTTAATCCTTGTAAAACTAGTATTATTGGTAATGCTGTACAAATAATTGCCATGGGAATTATATTAATCCAACTGTCTAAATGTGGGACAAAAAAGCTATATTCAAGACAAGCAAAAATTAAACATGTTACTGTGCAACCAATTAAAAGCATAAAAGTAGATACTATGGGTGCAACGTTACTTTTTTTACTTGCTATTATATAACCAGGGCGATTGCATGAAATTTAGAAGGTGTATATTAGGATATCATAGAGAATATATATTTAATATATTTCTAAAAATATTTTATTATCAGCTATTATTTTTATGTTTTGTTAGAAAAAATTCTTTTTATAACATCAAT
>JBGCEX010000058.1:0-6780 GCA_045106635.1 Rickettsiaceae bacterium
ACAAAAATTACCCATTCACGCTGAAATTATAGAAAAAGAAAGTAAATCTTTCAAAGAGGAAGAAGAAGAACTAAAGGGAAAAATTTACTTGTTACACACAGCTCCAAAAAAAGAGTATTTTATATAAGAAAATGGTTATAAATAAAATTAAATTACTCTTTTAAACTTCAACATTTTGTAGCCTATATTTAACTAAGGAAGTTTTTCTTTTTGTAAGAGCCAAAAGCATACCAATTCCTATGCTAATAGCCAAAGTAGACGACCCCCCATAACTTATAAAAGGTAAAGTCATACCCTTTGTTGGCAAGAGATTCAATGTAACGCCGATATTAATAACTGCTTGTAAACCAAACTGAGATATTATACCAATAGAAGCAATTTGAATAAATTTATCATCCTCATCCAATAAATTTACTAAAGTTCTAATCACAATATATGCAAATGTCAGCACTATCATAAGGCAAATAATTGCTCCAAACTCCTCACCAGCTACAGCAAAGATAAAATCAGTATGAGAATCTGGTAAATACTGCTTCACAAGCCCTTCACCTGGTCCTTTCCCATACAAACCTCCTGATTCAAAAGCTTCTAAAGATTTAGTAACTTGATAATTTTCGCTATTTACTGGATCAAGAAACTTATTAATTCTGGCTGCCACATGTGGTAATAATAAATAAGCTCCAACACTTCCAGAAATCGCACCAAAAACCGCCATAAATATCCAAATAATTGGCAACCCTGCGACAAACAACTGAATACCAAAAACTGCTGACACCATAACAAGCATACCAAAATCTGGCTGTATAATTAACAAAACAGCAACAAGAACAAATAGAATAAAACAGGCTTTAAAACTTGGAAATTCTTCATAATATTGAAGTGACAATACCCAACCAGTGACGACAGCAAAAAACGGTTTCATAAATTCTGATGGTTGATAAGAAAATCCAGCGACATTTATCCACCTTGTAGCACCTTTAACTTCAAAGCCATAAAGCTTGACTAACACAAGCATAACCAAACTTATAAGAAAGCCTAATATAGCAAATCGCCTAATCCATTTTTTATCTAAAGATGAAAAAAATAATACTATTATAGCTGCAAGAGCTAAAAATATCACATGCCGTGATGAAAAATAATTATCTGTAAGACCAATTCTATTAGCAACAGCTGGGCTAGCAGTAGTTACTAACATTAGACTAAAAGACACAAGAATAACCACAGCAATTATGGTTTGTTGGTCAATTACACGCCACCAACGTTTAATAAAATTATTTTTTACTGAGTCTTGCGTCATTTAGATTATAACTAATTAAATTTATTTCAGAGCAACTTTTCATCTAATTTGCCCTGTCTATCTAACTCAGACAACTCATCATACCCGCCGACATGGAAATCACCGATAAATATTTGTGGCACAGTTTTTCTACCACCTGCTTTTTTGACCATTTCTTCTCGAGTGTTTTGATCCTCAGCATTTATCTCTTGATACACAACGCCCTTACGTTCAAGAAGCGCTTTAGCACGAACACAATATGGACAAATTGCTGTTGTGTAAATTATAATTTTTTGCATAAAAACCTCGTTATTTTTTTGTAATGATTTATAGTCAACTATAGCTAAAAATAATGAAGTAGCATAGCAAAATTGATGAGTCTTTTCAAATTACATTCGGAATATAAACCAAATGGCGATCAACCAAAAGCAATAAAAGAACTACTTGCAGGCCTCGCTACTGGTGAAAAGTCGCAAATGCTGCTTGGTATTACTGGGTCTGGCAAAACTTTTACTATGGCAAATGTAATTGCTACGTCAAATAGACCTGCTTTAATCATGGTTCATAACAAAACTCTAGCTGCTCAGATTTATTCAGAACTTAAAAGTATGTTTCCAGAAAACGCTGTTGAATATTTCGTATCTTATTATGACTATTATCAACCAGAAGCGTATATCGCAAGAACAGATACTTACATTGAAAAAGATTCATCGATCAATGAACAAATCGATTTGTTAAGGCATTCAGCCACAAGATCTCTTCTTGAGCGCAGAGATGTAATTGTTGTTTCATCTGTTTCATGTATTTATGGTCTTGGATCACCTGAGCTCTATTCCCAAATGACTTTAGAATTAGAAGTAGGTAAAAAATACAAACGCAGTGAGTTATTACTGAAAATAGTTGATCTACAATATGAAAGAAATGACATTGCATTTGAAAGAGGTTCTTTTCGAGTTCGAGGTGAATCGATTGATATTTTTCCATCCCACTATTCCACTAGAGCTTGGAGATTATCTTTTTTTGGCGATGATCTTGAATATATCAATGAATTTGACCCATTAACTGGAGAAAAATTTAGAAAACTAGAAAAAATCACTATTTATGCAAATTCTCACTTTGTTACCCCTGCTTCAGTAATTAAGAAGGCTATTACTAACATAGAAATTGAACTACAAAAACGCTTAGCTCATTTAAAAGCTTTGGAAAATCATCTGGAATATCAACGCCTAAATCAAAGAACCCAGTATGATATTGAAATGTTACAAAGCACTGGTACTTGTAAAGGAATAGAAAATTATTCTAGGTTCTTAACTGGTAGAGAAGCTGGAATGCCACCACCAACTTTATTTGAATATCTACCTAAAGATGCCCTACTATTTGTCGATGAAAGCCATGTTATGGTTCCTCAAATTAGAGCAATGTATAATGGTGACCGTGCTCGCAAGAGTTCCCTTGTTGAACATGGGTTTAGGTTACCTTCAGCTCTAGATAACAGACCCTTGAAATTTGAAGAATGGATAGAACTAAGACCTCAAACTATTTTTGTTTCAGCAACTCCATCAGTATTTGAGATTGAACAAACTAAAGGTGTGATTGTTGAATTAGTAATAAGACCAACTGGTTTGTTAGATCCGGAATGTATCGTAAAACCCGCAACAAACCAAGTAGAAGATCTAATCAACGAAATTAAAACTACTATTGAAAAAGGATTTAGAGTTCTTGTTACAACATTAACAAAAAAAATGGCTGAAGATTTGAGCAGTTATTTACAAGATATTGGTTATAAAGTCAGCTACCTCCATTCAGCAATTCAAACTCTTGAAAGAATAGAGATAATTAAAGATCTCAGAAACGGTGATATAGATATAATTGTTGGAGTCAACCTGCTAAGAGAAGGGCTTGATATCCCAGAATGTGGATTAGTTGCTATTCTAGATGCAGATAAAGAAGGGTTTTTGCGTTCAGAAACATCGCTCATTCAAACTATTGGTAGAGCAGCTAGAAATAGCGAAGGAAGAGTTCTGCTATATGCTGATAAAATGACAAATTCTATCAACAAAGCTCTGCATGAAACGTCAAGAAGAAGAAAACTACAACAAGAATATAATCTCCAACATAATATCACTCCCAAAACTATTACTTCAAAAGTTCATGCCCTACTCGAACTTGAAAGAGTTAGTAGCGTAGTGAAAACTAATAAAAATTCTATTGATGAAAGCATTATTACTAACCCTAAAAAAATTAAATCTTACATAGAGGAACTACGCAAGAAAATGCGTAAATGTGCAAGTGATTTAGAATTCGAGGAAGCTAGCAAACTTAGAGATCAAATATTAATACTTGAAGAAGCCTTACTCGAGTTAACATAAATTAATTATGATTTTCTCTTACTTATCTCTAAATATTAATTTACTTTAATGAAAAACTTGTTGATTTTTTAATCAACGGTTGTATCTTTTACAAATTACAAAATAGTTGGTAACTTAGCTTTACCAACTATTTAAAAACATGAAAATCAATTAAGGGGATTGTAGATAAAGATGAATATTATAGATATAGTGATCATTGCTGTTTTTTTGACTATGACTTTCATTATAGGGATTGGTAGTGGTAGTAAAATTAAAACTATTAGGACTATGCTTTAGGGGGAAGAAATTTTAGCACTGGGGCTCTTGTTGCAACTATAGTTGCAACTTTTGTCAGCAGTAGCGGTTTTTTTATTGATTTAAATGGTACTTATACTGATGGTCTTTTTTATATTGTATCCGCTCTTTGTTTTGCTCTGAGCCTATTAACTATAGCCTACCTTTTTGTACCAAGAATGGAAGAGTTCTTAGGTAAAATTTCTGTTGCCGAAGTCATGGGTAATTTATACGGTAAAGAAGCAAGAATCATTACGGCTATTGGAGGAACAATTGGCGCAGTAGGCGGAGTTGCTGTGCAATTTAAAGCTTTTGGTAGTGTTGCCGCCTATTTTGCTGGTATCCCCCCGACAGAATCAATAATTTATACCGGAATTCTGGTAACTATCTATTCAGCTTTTGGAGGGATTAGAGCAGTTACAAAAACAGATATTTTACAATTTTTCACCTTTGGCTTTGTATTACCAATGATTGCCATAACAATGTGGAATCAAATGTATTACGATCATCAGTCTGTAAGCCAGTTTTCTTACTCTAGTAATTTTCAATTAAGTGAATTAGTTAATACTGATAACCCTAAATTTTGGCCAATGCTTAGTTTAATGTTTTACTTCAGTGTTCCAACATTCTATCCAGCTGTATTTCAAAGAATTTTGATAGGTCGTGATTTACGTCAAGTAAAAAAAGCATTTACAATATCAGCCTTTTTACTTGTGCTTGTTATACTTGCTACTTGCTGGGTTTCTATTTTGGTATTTAATGTTAACGACAATCTTGATCCAGATCAATTATTAGGATTTATAATAGATAAATATGCTTATAATGGCTTGAAAGGCCTAGTCATAGTAGGTGTTATGGCTATGGCAATGTCCACAGCTGATTCAATTTTGAATGCTACATCTGTTGTGTTTACTCATGATATACTAAAACCTTTAAACATAGGCGTTAATAGGCAATTAGAAATTTCTAAATGGTTTTCTATGCTACTTGGTTCTTGCGCTATTATATTTGCGCTTTATGGAAAAAATTTATTATCAATTATTCTATCTTCTAATGCTTTTTATATGCCTGTAGTCACGGTACCTTTACTACTGGCAATATTAGGATTTCGTAGCACTAGAAAATCAGTTCTAATCGGCATGAGCGCAGCATTTACAACAGTTGTTATCTTAAAATTTTTAGATGTTGGAGACCCTATTTTTTGTGGAATGATGGCTAATGTAATTTTCTTATTTGGTAGCCATTATTATCTTAAACAAGAAGGTGGATTTGTTGGCTATAAAGACAAAAAATCCTATATGGATTTGGTTATACAAGATAACAAGCGCAAAATTCAAAGAACAAAGAATTATAATGATTTTAGCTTTATTAACTATTGTAAAAAACACTTCCCAAATAATGAAATGTCTTACACAGGCCTTGGTATATATTTCATTGTCTTTACATTAACCACTATGTACTCAGTACATTCCGAGTTATTAATGAAGAATAGAGATAATATAATGATTATATATCAGATAATGATGATAACAGGAGTAATGATGTCAACCTACCCTATATGGCCAGTAACTATCAAACAAGAGCTACAGCAAACAATAGCCCAAATCGCTTGGCCAATAACCAGCTTTTATATGCTAGTACTTTTTAATATTTTTTTCCTACTAATCAGCAATTTTGGTTTATTACAATCGTCAATTTTTTCAATCAATCTAGTAATAGTTTCAATATTAGTCGGTTGGCGTCTTGCTAGTATAATGATTCCTGTTGGAATTGTTATTATTTTGGCTATGTATAATACTTATTTTAGTGAGTTAGTAGTTGATTTTAGTGTAGGGTCTCCAAGTTTTATTTGCGCATATACAATGATGATAATAACAACAACATTAATTATATTTATCAAACCAAGACAAGAAATGCAAAAATTAACTGAAGAACGGAATGAGCATTTAAACGGACGAGTTGGCCTTCAAGAGCAAGAGTTACAAGAATCTGCTGCATTAAAAAGTGAATTTATCCGTAATGTTACTCATGAATATCATACGCCAATGACTGGCATATCTAGCATGGCACAAATATTAGTAGAAAATTATGATCAATTAACAGACGAGCAACGAAAAATAGCTGCTAAAACCTTATTAGATAGTTCCTTACGTCTTGAAACCTTTGATAAGAATATATCTAGCCTATCAAACCTTAGTAAAGGAAAATTGAATCTAAACATAGAAGCTGTAAATCTAAGTGAGCTTGTTGAAGAATCAGTTAAGATATGTCGTAAGTTATACGAGAAAAAACCAGAAGATAAGAAATGGGTTTTAGATATTGAGGAAGAAATTACCGTAAATATTGATAAATATTATTTTAAACAGTCTTTAGATAATTTGATCATCAATACAATCACTCATTGTCCTAAAGGCAAGATTGAGATAACTTTGAGAAAAGATAAATATGGTAGTATACATTTTAGCGTTAGCGATGAAGGGATAGGAATTTCAACAGATGAATTATATGATATATTCGCTGAATTTACCACGAGCTCTAGAACACGCACCCCGTCAGGCGGTAGAGGCATTGGTCTTACTTTATGTAAAAAAGTAATTGAACTTCATGGTGGGACTATCAAAGCACAAAGTAATGGTAAAAAAGGCGCTAAATTTACCTTCACTTTGCCAGATGACATAAAAACTTTATAAGAAATTATGCTGCAATCAGCTCTAAGTATTAATTGATTTTTAAATTACTGGTTGTATATTTTCATCTTAAGATTTATCGTAACTTTTGATTGATTATTGGTATATTATGAATTTAAACGCACTAAATATAGATATAGTTATTTTTATAGGATTCTTGATTGTTAATCTTATA
>JBGCEX010000059.1:0-21495 GCA_045106635.1 Rickettsiaceae bacterium
CAGTCCTAATTTGGCTTGATAATTTTATCTAATTGAGTCATCATTTAATCTCTTGTTAAAACGGTTAACTTTATATGTATAACATTTTATACATTCTATACCTATTTTTACTAAACTGTCAGATTAAATTCGAAGCTTTGCAGATGAAACAAGAATCCATAACTAACTTTGTTAGTTTTACTTTCCCAGATGGTAAGATAGAAATTAATGACAAATGTATTAATCTTTCCATCTATTGTGAAACCAGAACCATTGTGAAGGATTTTCTCTAATCCATTTCTCTAATGTTTGGTTAATCAGTAGCATTATATTATAAATATCTTTTTCCTTATCACTAGTGGTTTGATAGTTTATTTCTGGATGAATAATGGCTTTAAAATAATTGTTTTTAGTTCGAACTAATTGGCATGGTATTATAGGATAATTATATTGTAGACTTAATTTTGCAATTGCATTTGCAGTCATTGCTGGTTGACCAAAAAACGGTACTTCAATACCATCATTCATTTTTTGATCAACAAGCATAGCTATAGAGTAGCCATTTTTTATTGCTCTAACTAAACCTTTTGCGCCACTGAGTCCTTTTGCTATCATAAATACATTTGGGTCTTTGCTACGAGTTTGAAGAATTTCTTTGTCAATGTAAGGATTATTTGCTTTTCGGTAAATAATAGCAAATTTAGGATAAATATCAGTTATATGTTTTATAACAAAATCCCAATTTGCTTGATGTGCTAAAAAAAGTAGAAATGGTTTTTTTTGATCTTGATAAGATTTAATGTGTTCCATTCCCTCCATAACAAACATCGATTGCATCTCCCTATTAGGTAATTCATTGATAAATGGAAACTCACCAATATATTTACCAAAATTATCCCATATTTGCGGGAGTAGTTTTTTTGCATTAATTTTCTTTTCGAAAGCCTTGTTTAAATTCTTTTCTGCTATTTTACTAACTTTGAGATAGGGACCAATGGATCTTGCAATTAAACTACAAAAAATGACTGAATTCTTAAAGCCTATTATTTTCATGCTTTTTATAAATAATGTAAAAAAAACATATTCAATAATATGTTTGATTTTTTTAGAATAATTTCTCATATATTAAATCTATACATTCTTGTTCATTTTCAAACTGAAGACTCACCTTAGCACATATTATTAAATCTTTATAGTTGCTATCAATTTTTACGTAATCTTTCTCTGTAGTAATCAAATAACAATCATTTGAATTTGCTAAATCAATTAGCTTTTTTATTTCATTATTTGAATAATTATGATGATCCTCAAATGAAATACATTGTTTTAGTTTAAAATTATTCTGTGATAATAATGAATAAAATTTTTCTGGATTAGCAATACCGGCAAAAGCAATATAATTAATATTTTTGTTGAAATCTTTTCTTAATTTAATGCTAGCTTTAAAAAATGGTTTTTGACTTAAATTAATATTCTTAATCAAATTAGAATCTTTGCATTTACCATTACCAATCATAAAAATTAAATCCGATTTTGCTAGACCAGTAGACAGCTTCTCTCTTAAAGGTCCAGAAGGAAAAATCATATTATTTCCTAAGCTATTGAGGGCGTCAATAGCTAAAATTTGCAAATCTTTTTTTATCAATGGATTTTGCATACCATCATCTAAAATAACAATTTTAGGGTTCATTTGCTTAATTAATGGTACAGCATATTTAATTTTTTTAGCAGCTATCACACTACCATATTCTCTAAGCATTACTGATTCATCTCCTACCTCTTTTGCAGAATCAGTGCTTTCAACTAATTTTACGCTGTTAAGATCTGAGTTATATGCTTTCGTGATTATTATAAATGAATTTTTTTTTTGTTTCAGTAATTGAGCTAACCAAGCAACGATTTGGGTCTTTCCTGCTCCGCCTAATGTTATATTACCAATACAAATTACTTTTTGGGGTAAGCTTATTTTTTGAGTAGTTTTAGTTCTTATAAAACCAAGAAAGATATATATATAGGAAAAAGGAATCATTACGAATGAAAGCCAATTTTTTTTACTCCAGAATTTAGGGTACGTTAATTTAATCATTAAAAAAAGTATCTATTTGCTTTAAATAATTGGCAAAGATTTTTTCTCTGCTTTGAACGTATTTTTTTGCATTACTAATATATTCTTTGGTAATATTTATATTTTTTGTGTCAAGAAAAAATATAATCTGATTTTTTAATTCTTTGGTATTACTAATTTGTACACAAGCTTTATTTTCAATCATTTCATCAGTAATATTCTGAATATTACTCATATTAGGCCCTACCATAATAACATTATCAAAATAAGCTGGTTCGAGTAAGTTATGTCCGCCTAGATGACTTCCTATTTTAAAAGAACCACCAATAAAAGTGATATCTGATAGAGTATAAAATAATCCTAACTCTCCAAAACTATCAACAATATAAAGATCATCTTCTAAAATATTAGGTTCTATTTTAGAAGATCTTAGTTTATGTTTGAGTCCCAATTCTTTGCAGGCTAAACTAACTTCAGTGGCTCTTTCTGGATGTCTTAAAATAATGATTGGGTACAATTTATCTATCTTTTGTGCTTTAAACTGACAAATTATATCCAGCAGAACTGATTCATCCGTTTCGTGAGTGCTAGATGCAACAAAAATTTTCTTACCACTAAATAGTTTTTTTAAAAGGAGTAATTCTTTTTCATTTACTTGTAATTTTTTATTAGCAAATTTTAAGTTACCTAAATTTTTAACATTATGACAACCAAGAGATTGATATTTTTCTAAATCAATTTTACTTTGAACCGCAATGTAGGAAAAAAATTTAATTAGTAATTGAAAAATTTTTGGAAAATTTTGCCAATTTTGAAAGGATTTATCAGATAATCTAGCATTTAAAAGAAGTAATTTACACTTGCTAACCGAAGAGCTAACTAACGTCGGCCAGATATCAGATTCAATAAATATTCCAAGGGTTGGTTGCCAGTATTTATAAAATCTTCTAACTACAAAGAAATTATCAAGTGGTGTAAATTCATGATATACATTGTTTGGCAACCATTTATTTATAATACTTGCAGAGGAGAGGGTGCCTGTTGTAACAAGAAAATTAATGTTCTCATATTTTTTTTTTAATTCATTTACAAGGTTAATCGCAATCAAACTTTCTCCGACACTAGCTGCATGAATCCATATTAATTGTGTTTTATTGTGTTGTGTGTGTTTTTTTTTGTAAATAGCAAAACGACTTTTTACAGATAGAAAAGTTTCCTTTTTTTTTAAAATACGCACTAAAAGTACTATAATATATAATGGAAACAGAATAATATTAATTAAATTATACAGTAAAATAATGTTCATTTTATTTCCTTATAGAAGGTAAATATTGTGATAAGATTATATATAACTATTTCATGATATAATCTTATCAGTATTTACTACTTTAGAGTATTTTATTCGCTAATGTTACTTTGTGATTTACTAGAACCACTTAAAAAACTACGCATTTTTTTGGATCTCGTTGGGTGTTTTAGTTTACGCAATGCTTTAGCTTCTATTTGTCTAATTCTTTCTCTAGTAACGTGGAATTGTTGACCAACTTCTTCCAAAGTATGGTCAGTATTCATACCGATACCAAATCTCATTCGAAGTACTCTTTCCTCACGAGGTGTAAGACTTGATAAAATCCTTGTAGTAGTTTCTCGTAAATTTGACTGAATTGCTGCATCAATAGGAAGGACTGCGTTTTTGTCTTCAATAAAATCACCAAGATAACTACCGTCTTCATCTCCCACAGGATTTTCTAAACTTACAGGTTCTTTTGCTATTTTCATTACTTTCTTTACCTTATCAACAGGCATAGATAGACGTGCTGCAATTTCGACGGGAGTAGGTTCGTAACCAAGTTCGCTTAACATTTGTCTTGAAGTTCGAATAATTTTGTTAATTGTCTCAATCATATGTACAGGAATACGAATAGTTCGCGCCTGATCTGCAATAGACCTTGTGATAGCTTGTCTGATCCACCATGTAGCATAAGTAGAGAATTTAAAACCTCGGCTATATTCAAATTTATCGACTGCCTTCATTAACCCAATATTGCCTTCTTGGATAAGATCTAAAAACTGTAAACCTCGATTAGCATATTTTTTAGCAATCGAAATAACTAAGCGCAAATTTGCTTCTATCATTTCCTTTTTAGCTCGACTTGATTGCCTTTCACCTTTTTGAATTAAACTAACTATTCTTTTAAATTCAGAAATTGGTAGACCAATACTTAACTCCTCATTTTCAAACTCAGCAATTATGTTATCAATTGCTTGAATTTCAGTCTGAACAAAGTTTTTCCAAGCAGTTTCCTTTTTCTTCTGGATTTTCTCTTTCCAGCTTTCGTCAATAACGACACCGATATATTCTTTAAGAAAACTTTGACGTTTAACACCACATTTTTCAGCTAATCTTAGCAACTCTGTTTCTTTTGTAACAAGATTTTTATTAATGTTGTAAATATCTGCTAAAATCTGTTCAACACGTTTAGTACTAAAGTGAATTGACGACACTTCCTCGGTTAGAGTTATAAGAGCATTTTTATATTTTTTGTTTGAAGAAAGGGAAGATGTTTGCTTTTTTACCAAATAATGATCTTTTGTTTCAGAAAGTAGTTTGTCGCAAATTTTTGCTATACTCTCCATTTTATCAGATATAGTAGGTAATAATTCAGCTTCCATAGCGGAAATCGAAAGACTAGCTGTTTCTTCTGATTCGTTGTCGATATCTCCATCGTCTAGTTCTTCTTCGTTGTCATTGTGTTTGCTAGTGGTGGTAGCTTCCATTATTTGATCATCATTACCAATGTTTGCTTCTAGATCGATTAAATCACGTAAAATAATTTTTTCACTGACCAGATCCTCATACCATTTGATAAATTTTCTCATTGCCATAGGACTTTCACAAAGAGAATGTAACATGAGTTTTTTTCCTTCGTCGATGCGCTTTGCTATTTCTATTTCATTTTCACGTGAGAGTAGCTCCACTCCGCCCATGTCACGTAGATACAATCTCACAGTGTCATCAGTAGAGCCAAGATTAGTAGAACTGCTTTCCTCTGCTTCTTCTTCGTTATCAACCGTAGTACTTGGAACATTAAGTTCTTCACTCACGTTAATATCAAGTTTTATATCATCATCATTATCATCATCTATAATATCGATACCAGCTTCTGAAAATTTTGATATAGCACTTTCAAGATCGTCAACAGAAAGTTTTTTATTTGCAGCAATAGATTTGTTTATTTGATCGTATGTTACGAAACCTTTCTTTTTGCTTTCTGTTACCAGATTATCAACTGTTTTAGGAGGGGTTTCTTTATTTAATGGTTTTTTTTCCTTTTTATTCATATTCTATTGCAATAATAATTTAAAGATTATCTAATTTATAAAAAATTCGTTTAATTTACTTAACTCATCAGAAGTTTTTTGAATTTCTTTCAAATAAGAAGATGCCTTAAGACGTATTTCTTCTTTAGCACTATTCATCATGTTAATGTATTCTGTTTTTAATAATAACAAATAGTATTTTTTTCTCAACAAGTCAAAAATCAGTTCGTAATGAGCCTGATTTTTTTCAATAAAAATTGAATCTAGAAAATTTTCCTTGGGATCAGACAATACTAAAAAACTATCGTAAAATCTAGTGTTTTTTACAAGTTGACTAATCTTATCTTCGTTAATATCATCATGCTCATCTATTTGATGAATGCACCAATCTTTAAACTCGTTAAAATCATCGTGTGCCAATTGTAAATCAGATGCAAATTCTCTTATTCTTGGATTTTTTAAAATATTAGGAAACTTTATAATAAAACCACATAATGATAATTCTAACACTTCTATTTCAGTGTACTTTCTGTCATCAATATTTGCAATATATGTCTTACTAGTTTTCTTAAATGCATTATTTTGTCTGCTACGACTGTAAAGATTTTGCCACATTTGGTCTTTAAAATAACGGCGAAAACTGTTTGCAAGGATTTTGTCTTTTATTTGCATGCACACTGTATCTAACTTTCTTTCAAGCTCAGCTCTAGACTCGGCAGAAGAAAAATCCTTAGTTTTGAATTCATTTAACCAAATTGCTTTGGATAAATCAATTTTTTCTGAAAGTAATTTATTAAACAAATCTACTCCCCCGGATTTAATAATATCGTCTGGGTCTTTAGAGTTTGGTAAGTTAATAAAGGATATTTTTTTGTCAGGTGCGATCATTGGTAACGCTATATCAATTAGTCTGCTACTGGCCCTTTGTCCTGCTTTGTCGCCATCAAGACAGAGTATAATTTCATCTCCTGAGCGCCATAATTTTTGCAAATGTTTATCTGTAACAGACGTGCCAAGGCTTGCGACAGCTTCAGTGATGCCCGCTGTATTTAAGGCTATTACGTCCATGTACCCTTCCACAACTATTGAATAATTCTTTTTATAAGAAGCGCTGGTAGCAATATTTTCTCCATACATTGTTTCGCTTTTTTTAAAAACTAAGGTTTCTGGGGAGTTTATATATTTTGGCATGGAATCGTCAATAACTCGCCCGCCAAATCCTACAATTTTATTATATATATTTCGAATAGGAAATATAATTCTATTGTTGAATATTTCGTATATTCTGCCATTTTCTTTTTTTCCTACTAAGCCAGAATTAAGTAAAAATTTTAAGGGAATATTTTTTGTTTCGAAATGCTTAATCAATCTTCCTTTTCCTGGTGCATAACCTATAAAAAATTGTTCTTTTATAGTTTTGGTTATATTACGTGCTAGTAAATAGTCTGCTACTTCTTTTGTTACTTCACTTATAAAATAGGTGGAAGCTAATTCAAGTATATTATATATCTGATCTGCTTCTTCATATTCTCTTTTTTGAGTAGTGGTCATTTTTGGTAACTCAATAGAGTTTTCTGTTGCGATTTTTATGGCAGCTTCTTTGTAACTAAATCCATTAGTTTCAGCTACAAATTTTATAACATCTCCATGGGCACTGCATCCAAAGCAATGATAGAATTTTTTTATATCATTTACGGTAAAAGATGGTGTTTTTTCAGCGTGAAATGGGCATATACCTAAATATTCATTACCCTTTTTAGTCAAAAAAGTTTTTTGTCTGATTATTTCAGAGATCCTTATTTGTTGCCTTAAATGATTGTAAAATTCTAATGGAATTATCATAATTCTACAAAATTAAGCCTAAAATAACTGTTGTTGTACAGTAAGAAAGAGGAATAGATAAATTATCATTAACTTTTATCTGATCAGCGTAAAATTCTGCTAATGTAGCTACGGCAGAGCTGAAAATTATAATAGTAAAACTTGTGTTGTGACTAATAAAAAAATAAGCAAATATACTAATGAAAATGCTGGAAATAAAGAAAGCTCCTGCTCCAAATAAAGATTTTCCATTTTGCAGAGGGATGCCATATTTTATACCAATCAAAGCTGCAACGCAGTCAGATATGATCAAAATAAACCACGAAGTAATAGCCAATCCTTTGGAAAAAAATATACAACTTATTAAAAGCCCAAGTGCCATATAACTTGCTCCACTAAGGGATAAGGAGTTGTTCTTTTCTTTGTTTCTAAGATATTTATAAAAAAATTTATCAACAACCTCTTTAATTTTTTGGTTGCGATGTCTAGATATATCGATATAGAGGGTAACTCCTGTAATGATTAATAAACATATACTGGCGGTCATTTTGGAACTAAATGAGTAAGCTAGGGGGAATATTAAGCCGTATAAATGAAAGGTTTTTCTTTGTACTTCAAAATTGAAAGCTTCATTTTGCATAATTTTTTTTCAGCTAGTTTGACAAATATGATTAGTCTAAATATACTTCAAATCTTAACTTAAACAAGACATAAATATGGTCAAATTTCCTATTACAAAAAAAGGCTTTGAGCTTCTAGAAAAAGAAATTAAACATTTGAAGCACGTTGAAAGACCTTCAATTATTGAGGCTATTTCAACAGCAAGAGAATTCGGTGATTTATCTGAAAATGCTGAATATCATGCAGCGCGAGAAAAGCAAAGCTTTGTCGAAGGTAGGATTTTGGATCTCGAAGATAAGCTTTCAAGAGCTGAAATTATAGACACTTCTAAGCTTTCAAAAGAAAGCGTTAAATTTGGCGCTACTGTAAAACTAATTGATGTTGATACAGAAGAAGAAGTGACATATATAATAGTTGGGGAATATGAAGCAGATATTAATAAAAAACGAGTTTCTATACAATCTCCTATTGCAAAAAGTTTGATTGCTAAAGCTGTTGGTGATGTAGTAGAGGTAATTACTCCTAGTGGCAAAAAAGTGTTTGAGATATTGGAAATTTCATATCAGGAGATCAATTTGGATTAGGTGTTTGTTTGTTTAATTTTTTAAGCAAATTGTGTTACGATCAATTTTATTAAACTATAAGGTATTAAAACAAGGTATTAAAATGTCTACTAAATCTATTAAAAACTTAACAGTTGTTTCATCTGGCTCAGGATTTAACAAGTATTTACAGCAAATAAATAATATACCTTCTCTTTCAAAGGAGGAAGAGTTTCTGCTTGCTAAAAATTATCTTGAAAATAACGATCTTGAAGCTGCTCATAAACTTGTATCAAGCCACTTGAAATTAGTTGTTAAAATAGCAATGAAATATAAAAATTACGGCTTGCCAGTTCCGGAGCTTGTGTCAGAAGGAAATATTGGTTTGATGCAAGCGGTTAAGAAATATAATCCGGATCTTGGGTTTAGATTATCTACTTATGCTATGTGGTGGATTAAAGCTTCTATCCAAGAGTATGTACTTAAATCTTGGTCGCTTGTAAAAATTGGTACAACATCAGCGCAGAAAAAATTGTTTTTTAGTCTTGGTAAAATTAAACATAGAATAGTGAATAGTTATGCTCGTGCTATTAATGATCAAGATTATCAGGAAATGGCCGATGAGCTTGGAGTTTCTGTTAAGGAAGTAGTAGAAATGAATCAACGTATGTCGGGGCCTGATATTTCGTTGAACCGTTCTACAACTTATGATGATGAGGGCGCTGAAGCAATTGAGTTTTTACCAGAACAAAAACCAAATCAAGAAGTGTCTTTGCTAAAAAAGCAAGATATGCAGAATAAAAAATTAATACTAGCTGAGGCTATGCAAGTTCTAAATGAGAGGGAAGTTAAAATTTTAACAGCTAGGAAGCTTAGCTATTATCCTGAAACATTAGATAGTTTAAGTACGAAATACGATATTTCAAAAGAACGTGTAAGACAAATAGAAAGTCGAGCTTTTGAAAAGCTACAAAGTTATATGCTGACTAGAATATCTAAAGATGGTCAATTTAAGACTACAACAAGTTAATTTTTATAGTGTTGAATCATCTTTGTGATTTCTTTTAACTCTGGGTAGAGGAGTTTGTTTATTGAGATTTTTTTTCAGAGATTTGTAAAATCTATAAAAATTGAACAATAGTAGGTCATCTGATTAAAAAAGTTTTTATTTTTCAACAGCCCCAATGATACCCATAATCTATTAAGAAATCCTTGGTTTTACAGTGATCTTAATCTTGTGTGCTATTTTAAACAAAATAAAATTTAATTTAAGCTGAATTCTTTATTTTATTGAGATTAGCGCTAAAACACATTGTTTTTTTGGATAAAGCTCGACATTTTCTTGTCTGGTAGCTAGATGTATCTATAAAGATTTGGATTAAACTTGAGTCAGTTACAAGAAAAACTATAATCTAAAAGCAACTGCTAATAAAAAAAACTTTAATAAAATAGCCTGTTTGAATCTTTTTGTTTATTTTATTCTCTCAGCTGGTACATAATCATTTTCTGTAGGTCTTGATAAATTCATAGACGAAACAACTTACAAAGTTTTTGAGGGATGTTTTTTATATACGTTTATTTAAGGTCATTAAAAATATTTGGTAGTCTTTAAATAGTATGTTCAAGCTAAGTGAAATATTAGAAAAATTCAAACAAAAACCTAGTATTCCTGGTGGTGTTGAAGAGAATAAAGCTTCTGCTTCACAGACAGAAGGTCAAGTTTCAGTTAAGCAAGTACGTAATTGGTATGAAGAGAGATTTGAAAATATCACAGTGCAAAGGAATTTATTATTTGTCTTGCTTTTGGTTCTTTTATGTTTGTCAATCGTTTCTGTCGCTGTAGTAGCGTATGTAGTGAATACTAAGCGTTTTGACCCATTTGTAATACAAATTGATGATACAACTGGTATGGCTAAGGTTGTTAATCCTATAAATTCCTCTGTGCTGAGTGGAAATGATTCGTTAGCTCAGTATTTTATTAAAAGATATGTGATAGCTCGTGAAACTTATAACCCAGTGGACTTCGAAACAGAAGCTATGAAAACAGTAAGATTGTTATCTTCAAGCTCAATATATTGGTCATATCGTGGGTATTTAAAGAGTAATGAGGTAAATCCAGTTATTAAATACGGACAAAAAAATACTACGTTTCTAATAGTTAAATCTTGGTCAAAATTAGGTGAAAAGAAATTTATGTTAAGGTTTTCCATAAATGAAACAGCTGGTAATAGAATGGTATTCAACAAAATTGCTATTGTTGAATTTGATTATTTACCAATGGAGTTAGCGGATGGTGATAGAGATACTAATCCAATAGGTTTTCAAGTAACAGGTTATAGGGTAGACGATGACAATAGTTAGAACTTTATTTGCAATATTGCTGCTTTCTACTTCAGTTGCTAATGCAAGCATTTATGATGATAGTGATGATTTGTCTCTTACAACAGACAGTAGAATTAAGACATACATATATAGTCCTAATGAGGTTTATTTATTAGTATTACATTATGGTTTTCAGTCTCATGTTGAGTTTGCTAAAAATGAAACTATTGAGACAATAACACTTGGAGATTCATTTGCTTGGAAGCTAACTCCACTCGGTAATAAATTGTTTATTAAACCGATGGAAAAAAATATTCGTACCAATATGACAATTATAACGAATAAAAGAACGTATCAATTTGATATTGTTGCCAAAGAGTTAGAAGAAGGGCGCGATAAGGATTTGGTATATGTCGTTAGATTTCAATACCCAAGAAAAGCTAGGTAATTATGTCTAAAGAAAATAATGTTGTTGCACCCGAAACAACTCAAGTAGCTCTTCCAGAGGTTGAGCAAGAGTTGTCTCAGGTAGCAAGTAATCCAAAGCAAAGTTTATTGATTCTGGTGGTTGTTGCTGGGGTTTTTCTATATTTAGTTTTTAACTTATTTATTAATTCAGATGATTCTGAAAAGCTAGTTGATACTCCTGTTCCTGAGAATGTTGTGCAACCAATTCAAATATCGTCTGACAGTGCTATTCCAGCTATACCAAATCTTCCTTCCCCTCCAAAATTAGAAGATCCAACCATGCCACCACCACCACCACCTGCTAAGTTAGATGTTATTGCCCCTTCTCCTTTATCTCAGGATGGTTCTCCTTTGCTTCCTTCGGATAGTCCAAAAGATTTAAGTCCAGTTAATTCTAACCCTACTTTGCCTTTTGATACCAGATCTCAAAGTGATGATACAAAGAAAAAGATGGAGCAGAAAAGAAAATCTGCAATAATTTTAATAGCAGGAACTCCGCCTCCAAAAACTCCAGAACAAGTGGAACAAGAAACAGATTTTAAATTCAGAGGAAATATGCATCTTGTTCTTGGACGGGGTAAGATGTTAGATGCGATAATTGAATCAGCTATTAATACAGATTTTGGCGGAGAAATTAGAGCTATTATTAGTAGAGATGTTTATTCTGAATGGGGGCGTAATATCCTTATACCAAAAGGCTCAAGGGTGTTTGGTAATTATAATACTGGAATTAGTGGTGCTTATGGAAGGATTGCAATTGAATGGACAAGAATAGATTTATCAAGTGGGTATACTATAAATTTTGGTGGTACTGGGATGGATGGTCTTGGTAGAAAAGGTAAGCAAGGTAGAGTGGATAATAAATTCAAAGAACGTTTTGGCAATGCTATCTTAACGTCAGCATTTAATATAACACTTGCTAGTGCTTTAGATACTATAATAAAACCAGTTACAAGTACTGAGTCTGCATCAAACCAAGCAGCAGCAGCTACCGCTGCTTTAAATAGCGCTAATACTATTTTTGCACAACCTGCGACAGTTAGTGATGCCGAAAAATTTGCTCAAATTTGTGCGACTGTACCAACTGCTATAACAGATAAAACTTCAACACTTTTTACAACAATTAGTACAGCTTGTACTAGTCAACTTGCGAGTGCGACTCCTAATCAAAAATTAACATCTATTATGAGTACTATAACTACAGCAGCAGCTGCCGCTGCTCAAACAAGTACAGCAAGTACAACGCCATCACAAACTCAAGCAGCTTCTACGCAAGCATTTACAGATATTTCAGAAGTTGCAAAGGAATTGCTAAACCAACAAAAATTTGATCCAACCATCACTATAGACCAAGGTAGTCCTATCAAAATTTATGTGAATAAAGATTATAGGTTTCCTAAAGCAGTAATTAAAAAAGTAATGAAATGACATAGTTACAACTCAAGACTTAATCGAAGCATGTTTAAGGCTTAGGCCTGATAGAATAATAGTTGTGAGTTAAGGGGAGCTGAAGCTTTTAGTTTTCTTAGGGCAATTAATACAGGTCATCCTGGATCTATTTCTACCTTACACGCTGATGCACCATCAATGGCATTGGAGCAATTAAAATTAATGGTTATGCAAGCCGGTCTTGGTATGCCGCCAGATGAGATAAAAAAATATATATTTGCTGTTATTGATATTGTTGTGCAATTAAAACGTGGTGGTGGTGGTAAAAGATATGTGTCCGAGATTTATTTTAAGGATATGGAGGAATAAATATGGATTTTGGTACAATAATGCGGAAAGCGCGAACCATGTTTGGCCATTTGGTAATCCATCCTTTTGTGCTATTTTGTACATTATGGTTCAATGGTTTACTTATTTCGTTTTCAACTAATGAATTTGGTCTTATAGGGCTAGATACTACAGCTATTATGTTAACCTATAAATGGACCTATTGGTTGCTTAATTCTTGGTCTCAACTTAGTTTTGAAGCTTATGATTACTTAAAACTTAAACTTCTATTAGCTATAATTGTTCCAGAAATGATTGTTGGAGTTTATTATGTAAAAAACTTTAAAAGAATAAAAGCGCTTCAATTTTTTCTTCCTAAAGAATCGGTGTATGGTTCTGCTGATTGGGCATCTCAAGCAGATATAGAAAGAGCAAATTTAAGAGCAAAGCATGGTATGCTACTTGGGCAAGATGATATAGGATATTTTGTAGCTGAAGGTTTTCAACATTCGTTATTATTTGCTCCTACTGGTTCTGGTAAAGGTGTTGGTTTTGTAATTCCGAATCTTTTATTTTGGGATCATTCAGTAGTAGTGCATGATATTAAACTAGAAAACCATATGCTTGCAAGTGGTTGGCGAGCAAAAATGGGTCAAACAGTACGTGTCTGAACCATCTAATCCTGATGGAATAACGCATTGTTATAATCCAATCGATTGGGTTAGTAGTAAACCAGGTCAAATGGTTGATGACGTACAAAAAATTTCTAACTTAATAATGCCTGAAAAAGATTTCTGGAATAATGAGGCAAGAAGTTTGTTTTTAGGAGTAGTGTTATATTTGCTTGCAGATCCTACAAAAACAAAATCTTTTGGTCAAGTTGTTAGAACAATGCGTAGTGATGATGTCGTTTATAATCTTGCTGTTGTTCTCTATACTCTCGGTGACGCAATACATCCAGTTGCTTATATGAATATTGCAGCATTTTTGCAGAAAGCTGACAAAGAACGTTCTGGTGTTATATCTACTATGAACTCATCACTTGAGCTGTGGGCAAATCCACTTATTGATGCTGCAACTGCATCATCTGATTTTAATATTATGGAATTTAAGAAAGTTAAAACGACTGTTTTTGTTGGGCTAACACCGGATAATATTCAGCGTTTACAAAGATTAATGCAGATTTTTTATCAACAAGCTACGGAGTTCTTAAGTAGAAAAATACCTAATGAAAAAGATGAACCATATGGTGTGATGTTTTTAATGGATGAATTTCCAACGCTTGGGAAAATGGAACAATTTAAAGCTGGAATTGCATATTTTCGTGGGTATAGAGTGCGTTTATTTTTAATTATTCAAGATACGCAACAATTAAAAGGAACTTATGAGGAAGCGGGAATGAACTCATTCTTGTCAAACTCTACATATCGTATTACTTTTGCGGCTAACAATTATGAAACAGCAAATTTAATATCTCAGTTATGTGGAAATAAAACGGTTGAGCAGTCTTCCTTTAATAAACCATTATTCTTTGATTTGAATATTTCAACGAGAACTCAAAGTGTTTCGAAAGTGCAAAGAGCTTTGCTATTACCGCAAGAGGTTATTCAGTTGCCGCGAGATGAACAAATTATACTTATTGAATCTTTTCCTCCAATTAAATCACTGAAAATCAAATATTACGAAGATAAGTTCTTTACAAGCAGACTTTTACCGCCTACATTTATACCGACTCAGGAGCCTTATGACCCAAAAAAAAGTGCTGACGTTCAAAAAGCAGAATCTGAGTCAGCAGAATAATAGTTATTATTTTCTATGAAATGCACGAAATAGTCTTAAAATTTTTATAAGAAGCGTTTTAAATAAACTTTAATTTTTTTTGCTAGTCATTTTTGCAATTCACTTCTTAGAGAAAGTTACATTACTGCTCAAGATTCTATTATACTGTGGGGTATGTAATTATTTATAGTAAGAAAATGAGTCTTGGAATAATTGATATTGGTTATAATGCCATTAGGGCTGTAGTACATGAAGAAAATGTGATCGGTGCTCCAGAAATATTTAATCATAAGTTTAAAAATGATATTTTATCACTCCTTATGCACGAGGAATTAGATATAAAACATCAAGCTTATTTATCAATAAATTATATATTACATATTTTTGAGAAATTACAAGTAAGCGTAATTAGATGCGTTGCAACCGCTGTGCTTAGAGATCATCCAAGAGCTGATGATTTTATAGAATTTATAAAACAGAAATATAATTTTACTATTGAAATTCTATCAGGAGAGGAAGAAGCTTACCTAACAGCTATTGGCTTAATGTCTGGTGTTTCAGATGTTCATGGCATCGCTGCTGATCTTGGGGGAGGTAGCTTAGAGCTAATAGAAATAAATAATCATGTAATTGGAAAACTAAGTTCACTTTCTCTTGGTACAAAAATAATTAGTACTAGAAAATTACAAAATTTAGACGATATTACCAAAAGTATCAGAGATGAATACGGCGATTACCAATATAAAAACTTATATCTAATTGGTGGAGCGTTGAGATTTATTTGTCGATTTTTTGTTGAATTTAATAAATATCCGTTAAAAAACTTGCATAATCTTAGCATCTCATGCGAGGATTTAGCTTCTTATTTAAAAAATATTAAAGATTTGCAACCAGATGGAATTAAGTTGCGCAAAAAAGCTCTTAATCAGAACGCGGTACTTGTTGCTCAAGCGATGATAGAGGTTTTTAAGCCTGAAAATATAATAGTTTCTATATTTGGTCTTAAAGAAGGTGTGAGATATGAGATGTTACCAGAAACTGAAAAAAACCAGGATATTGTATTACAGAAAGTAATCTATTGTTGTAAATATAAATTGGAAGAAACGAATTTTGATAAATATTATGCAATTATCTTACCTTTGTTAGAGGAATCTAAAGATTTGTATCATATATTGAAGCTAATAATAATTTTGCAGTCACTAAATAAATATTTTGATCAAACATTGCCACCAAAAGCAGTTAATGAATATATTTTAAATTCAGAAATACCCTTTACTCACCGTCAGAGACTTATGATAGTGATTGTATTTTCATATTTTTCAAACTTCAAACCAGATCCAGAGCTAGTCAGAATTGCAAAAAAAATTCTTAATAGGGAAGATTTTAAAAATAGTCAAATTATAGGTCATTTTATAAGAATTGCTAAAGATATTGATGGTTCTAATTTTATTGAGCCATCATTTACTATAGCTAGTAAAAATCATTACCTAGAAATTATCAGTAAAGATATTTTACCACGACCGATCTTTGAAAAAGTATGTAATAGACTGAAGTCTATTGCATTAATCAGAAAAATCAGTTCTAATTAAATAAAATTAGAAAGAAAGATTTAATGTTAAAGAACACCTCTTCTTCGTATGGTCTAGTTAGCAAGTTGTTTCATTGGTTTATGAGCTTAATAATTATAAGCTTGTTAATAGTAGGCTTTACAATGACTTCAATGGAGTCGTCAGATAATAAATGGGAATTATACTTTATGCATAAAGCAACAGGGGTTGTAGTTTTGTCGTTAGTTATTTTAAGGTTATTATGGCGTCTGATTAATATTCAATTAGATTTACCAGCAGATTTACCTTCATGGCAAAAATTAGCTTCTAGAGTTACTCATTATTTATTGTATATTTTTATGTTTCTTATGCCAGTTAGTGGTGTATTAATGTCTATCTTAGGTGGGCATGAAGTAAATGTTTTTGGCTTGTTTACTGTTCCAGCTGCGACAGAAAAGAATACATCTCTTGCCCATTTTTTTCATGATTTACATGGGATTAGTGCTTTTGCTTTTGCTGGATTAATAGTTTTGCATATATCTGCTGGATTATATCACCATTTTATACGTAAGGACAGCATACTTAAACGGATGATCTAAATAATTAAGATCTAAATTAACTAAAATTACTAGCGTAAGTTTTCTTTATTAATTTTCGCTTTTTAGGTGGTATTATTTCAAAGTCATAGTGTTTTGTCTTCGCAAATTCTATTGCTTGTTCTAATGTTGGAAATTTTATTTTTACTTCATTTGATGTATCATTTGATGATGTGCGTCCCATAATGGATTCCTTAAATTTACTATTAGCTTGTGCTGTAAATTCCATTAACCAGAAATGCGTATTATCTCCAGATTGTGTAGATGTTTTTGTTGGGATATAAATTCTAACTTGCATATCAAAAATAAATAATGTTTAATGAGCCTAAAATAATAATAGTTGAAATTTATGTCTAAATCTATTGAAAAAATGACTTTTGAAGAAGCTTTATCTGAGCTTGAAACTATAGTAAAAAGAATTGATACTGGTCAAGAAAGTTTGGCTGAGGCGGTATCTAGTTTTGAATTTGGAGTCGCGCTAAAAAACCACTGTGAAAAAATGTTAAAAGAAGCCAAGCTAAAAATAGAGAAGGTTACAATTACTTCTGGCAATAAAGTAGAACTGACGGAAATTGAAGTTTAATAAATTTAAAATGGGTAATACAAAACCAATTATAGGGATTATTCTTGATATCAATAATGATTCTCAAAAATACTCATATTCTGTGCGTACTTGGTATGCTTTGAGGGCTTGTTACTCTGAAAACGTTGAAAGAGCTGGTGGTGTGCCTATCATGCTTCCTTATAATCAAGACATTTCTAGCACTCTTAATCTTGTTGATGGGTTAATCATACCTGGTTGTGATGAAGATATTAATCCTAAATTCTATGGTCGTGCAATTATATCTGATAAAGTTAGAACCAAAGATGAGAGAACAGAGTATGAATTAGAATTTACCAAGAGAGCTCTTGATAAAGATATACCTATTTTTGGTATTTGCAATGGTTTACAATTGATCAATGTGGTTCTTGGTGGTACTCTTATACAACATATTCCTGAGCATTTTAATAGTGATTTAAATCATGCACAACCACACCCAAAAAACATTCCAACTCATGGTGTTTTTGTTAAGGAAGGGACGATATTAAGTGCCCTTACTACTGACTCTAAAATTATGGTTAATTCAACGCATCATCAAGCAATTGAAGATCTAGGGAAGGGGCTCGTAGCTTCTGCTTTTGCTTCAGATGGAATTATTGAAGCTATTGAGTCGAAAGATTATAAATTTTTAGTTGTGGTGTACAATGGCATGCTGAATATCTTAATTCAGACTTAGATAGAAATTTATTTAAAAGATTAATTGAAGTAAGTTCGTAGATTATATATATTTATTTTATTGGTTGTATGTAAATCATGAGTTGTTACCATTTTTAATTAAAGTACTTGTAAATAATATGTTTCCAATTGTTAGATTAAGGAGAAATAGAAGAACGAGCTGGCTTCGTGATTTAATGGCAGAATCAACTCTTCGCCCTGAAGATCTTGTATTGCCAATTTTTGTGGTTGAAGGCGAGAATCAACGTCAGGAAATCACTACTATGCCTGGAGTATATAGGCAATCAATAGACCAAGTGCTAATTACTGCAAGAGAAGCAGAAGCAAGAGGGATAAAAGCAATTGCGTTATTTCCTTCAATAGAACTAGATTTGAAATCTGAAAATGCGGATGAGGCTTACAATCTGGACAATCTGGTTTGCCGTACTATTAGAACCCTTAAAAATCACGGAATTGGAATTGGAATTTCATGTGATGTAGCTCTTGATCCTTATACTATTCATGGTCATGATGGAATTCTAATTGATAATGATGTTGATAATGACAAGACTGTTGAAGCGCTTTCTAATCAAGCGTTAGTTTTAGCAAAAGCTGGTGCGGATATCATTGCACCATCTGATATGATGGATGGTAGAATAATGGCGATTAGAGAAGAACTTGATGATAATGATTTTACTAATGTGAATATTCTTGCATATGCTGCAAAATATAATTCTAGTTTTTATGGGCCATTTAGAGAAGCGGTAAAAAGCCATAAAAAAGAATATTTATGCAAAGCTACCTATCAAATGGATGGTCGTAATATTAAGGAAGCTATGCGTGAGATTGAACAAGATATTACAGAAGGGGCTGATATGATTATGGTAAAACCAGGAATGCCATATTTAGATGTAATACGTGAGGCCTCTGGAAGGTTTGATGTGCATATTTTTGCATATCAAGTTAGTGGCGAATACTCTATGCTGAAGATTGCTTCTGAAGCTGGGGCTCTTGAATGGGAGAAAGTAATAGTAGAATCGTTGATTAGTTTTAAGAGAGCTGGTGCTTCAGGGATTTTTACTTATGCAGCCTTAGAAGTTGCTGATATGATCAAATAAAATTATTGGGTATGGAATATGGAAGAAGATAAGAAAACTAAGGTAACAACAAAAATCATCATATTACTTAGCATAGTTATAGCTCTTGTATCATCATACATTTTGATTTTTATAGAGTTGCCAAATAAACCCTTAGCTGGCCAATGTGGAGCTATTGCTGAAGACGTGCCAATAGGTGGTAAATTTGAGTTAATTGATCAAGATGGTAATAAGTTTAGTAGCGATCAAATGAATGGCCATCTAAGCCTAGTTTATTTTGGGTTTACATATTGTCCTGATATTTGTCCTACTACGCTAAATAAATTATCAAGTGTTATTGCTACTTTAGAGAAGTATAAAATTGATATAATGCCAATATTTATTACAATTGCCCCTAAGAGAGATACATCTGCATTACTTAAGGAGTATTTAGGACATTTTCACTCAAATTTCATAGGTCTTACAGGTTCTGATGAGGATTTAAAACATGCTGCAGATTTGTATAAGGTATTTTATACTAGATCTGAAGCTGCTGAACATTCTGATAATAATTATATGATAGATCACTCATCTTTTGTGTATTTAATGGATAAAAATGGCAAATATATGAAGCATTTTTATATGAATACTCCAGAAGAAGAAATTATCGAGTATATTAGAGTGAATAAGTAAGATCTGAAATAAAATGCAAGCTAAAAAAATAGAAAAGCAGAGCCATGTTTTATACATTTATTCCATTAACTTGATTTTGCCAGAATATAAAAGACTTTAATTTAATTTAATACTATGTTATAATCTAAAATATTATTATAACTTATTGAGTGTTCTATTATGGGTAAAGTCAAAATTACTAACAATATGGGTAAAGTCAAAATTACTAACAAGGCCTTTATTGAAACTGTATTAAGCAAGAAACAGATTGAAGTAGGGATTGTTGATTTTACTGGTATAAACATAGAGGATTTTAAACTAATTAAGCAACATCAAGTTGCTAAAGCTATTATCACTAAAGCTTCTCTGTATACTGATAGACAGATAGAGTTGCTATTAGAAAAGGCTTTGCCAGAAGTTTACATTGCGCCACCTTTACCCCTTGAATTTATAGATTTATGGGAAGGTGTTTTATTCGATATTAATATAGGTGCTATTAAGAAAGCTGTTGTGCCAGTACACATAGGTAACCACTGGGCTGCAATGGTTATAAAACAAAATGCTGATACTTCCTATCAAATAATATACACGGACTCTGGAGGAAAAGCCTTGAGTTCAAGAAAAAATGGTATAATTATAAAAAATATGCTAGAAATCCTTTTTCCTTCATTGCAAAACAAAGTTGATAACTTTATCGATCTAAGTTTTATTAAGCAACAACAGAAAGCTGATTGCGGCGCTTTTACGGTAGATAACTTAGTAAAATTAACTAGAGAAAATACAAACAAAAGTATACAAGAGTTAGAAACGTTGTTGTTAAAAGGTAACCAAGCAGCTCAGAATTTAAGAAAAATTCATAATGGAGTTCTTTCTTTAGAACCTCAAATCCCTAAAATAGATGATGAAGAACAAGTTGTTAAAGTACTAAAATATGCTGCATCACTTAAGAAAGGCTCTATAGCGCAATGTATAATAGAAACTCAATATGATATTGGAGCGATTAAATCTATAAAAGCAATCAAAGATAATTACCTAAGTGCGATGGAAAGAGGGTTTGATTTTGCTAATGAATTCATTAGAGCTATAAATTCCAATTATACTTTTAATAATGAACAAGTATCCAAAGATTGTACTAAATTATTTAGAATCAATGTACATTTAAAAACAAAAACATCCGACGGGTTGCTAATGACTTCAGAATGGAAAAATTTAGGAGTTAATGAAGCTAAATGTGCTAATCTCCTGCAACAAGCAACATGTCTTGGAAAAGCACCAATGATAGAATATTTTGCTAAAGAGGCACATTCAGAAGATATTGAATCTCTTCAGTCAATAGAGGTAATCAAGGACGCTTATATTGCTGCTTTGGAGAAAGGTTTTAATTATACTTATACACGAGCTTTTCTTGCAGCTATAGAGCAGAATTATACCTTTAACGAGAAAGTAGCTCAAGAATTAGCTAAATTGACGCAATTAAATGCTAAGTATAAAAGTAATAATCCTGATGATGTATTAACAAATCCAGACTGGGTAAGCTTTACCTTAAAGATAAAGGAAGAAAAAGCATTTAAATTATTGGAGGAAGCAACATGTCTTGGAAAAGCACCAATGATAGAATATTTTGCTAAAGAGGCACATTCAGAAGATATTGAATCTCTTCAGTCAATAGAGGTAATCAAGGACGCTTATATTGCTGCTTTGGAGAGATCGGAAGA
>JBGCEX010000006.1:0-18794 GCA_045106635.1 Rickettsiaceae bacterium
CTGCTTTCCTAAATAGCATGAGAGAGTTTAATTTAATTACATTTTGCAAAAAAACTGCTCCAAAAGATGAACTTGGTTACATGTATCTGGGTATTTATTTCATTATGTATAATTTTACCACTATGTATGCAACTCAAGCAGAATTGCTCAAAGAAGGAAGCCTCATTTTAACAGTCTATCAAATTATGATGGTTACAGGCGTTGTTACTGCAATGTATCCTATTTGGCCACCAAGAATAAAATATGAACTTATCATGCAATTATCTTGGAATGTGATTATATTTTATATGTTAATTTTCTTTAGCGCCTTTTTTGTTATGGTCAGTGATTTTGGCCAGTTGCAATTTGCTGTGTTTATCTTAAATATATTAATAGTAACTATTTTAATAGGTTGGAAATTAGGACTTTCCATGCTTGCAATAGGTTTTTATTTAAGCTCTATCTTCTATAAATATTATGCAGGAATAGACTCGCTTGATTTCAGCATTGGCTCATCTCAATTTATGTTTATATACACAATGATATTTGCTGGAACTGCATTACTTATTTTCTTTAAACCAAAGCAGGAAATACATGAATTAACTGAAAAAAAGAATGAACATTTAAGCGGACGAATCAGCCTTCAAGAACAAGAATTAAGAGAATCTGCAACATTAAAAAGTGAATTCATTCGTAATGTTACTCATGAATATCATGCACCAATGACTGGTATATCTAGCATGGCACAAATATTGGTAGAAAATTATGATCAATTAACAGATGAACAACGAAAAATAGCTGCCAAAACCTTATTAGATAGTTCCTTACGTCTTGAAACCTTTGATAAAAATATATCTAGCCTATCAAAGCTTAGCAAAGGAAAGCTCGATTTCAAACTAGAAGCTGTGAATCTAAGTGAACTTGTTGAAGACTCTGTTACAATGTGTCGTAAATTATATGAGAAAAAACCTGAAGACAAGGAATGGATTCTAGATATTGAGGAAGAAATTACCGTAAATATTGATAAATATTATTTCAAACAATCTATAGAGAATTTAGTCGTCAATGCAATTGCTCATTGTCCTAAAGGTAAGATTGAGATAACTTTAGAAAAAGATAAATATGGTGTACATTTTAGCATTAGAGATGAAGGGGTAGGAATTCCAACAGATGAATTATATGATATATTCGCTGAATTTACCACGAGCTCTAGAGCACGCACCCCGTCAGGCGGTAGAGGCATTGGTCTTACTTTATGTAAAAAAGTAATTGAACTTCATGGTGGGACTATCAAAGCACAAAGTAATGGTAAGAAAGGCGCTAAATTTACCTTCACTTTGCCAGGTGACGTGAAAACTTTATAAGAAATTATAAATGAATATAAAGTTATCAGAAAGCAACTTCAATAATCTCTAAGTCACCTTCTGTCATTACAAATGATATAACGTATAGGAAATCCATTAGAGTGTCAAGATCACTTCCTTCGTTCCATTGATTCCAAGGTCATGATAGAAAATACTAGCCACTTACAACAATGCCTATACATCATAACGAAAGGTCGGAACAAAAAGCCACTGCAGCAATAGTCTATAAGATAACAAATTCACATAAAATTTAAATTACTGCTACTTTCTAGCTTTTGCAAGATGCAATTCAGCAAATTCCCAGTTAATCATATTATCTATAAAACTAGTAACATAATCTGGTCTTTTATTGCGATAATCTATATAATAAGCATGTTCCCAAACATCACATGCTAGAATAGGCTCACAATTATCTGTAATGGGAGTTGCCGCATTAGCAGTTTTAATAATTTGTAACTTATCGTTTTTATACACAAGCCAAGCCCAACCACTACCAAATTGAGTCACAGCTGCCTGTTTAAAATCAGTACCAAATGCTTCATATGAACCAAAATCTTTTTCAATTTGCATCAATATCTCTCCAGTTGGTTTTCCTCCACCATTTGGTTTGATAGAATTCCAAAAAAATGTATGATTCCAAACTTGAGCTGCATTGTTAAAGATAGCTGCATTTGAATTACTAGAAGCTAGGATTATAGTTTCTAAATCCATATCCATCATTTCTTTATTATCTTGTATTAAATTATTCAAATTTGTTATATAAGCATTATGATGTTTATTGTAGTGATATTCAAATGTTTCCGCAGTAAAATGAGGTTTAAAATCATCTTTACCATATGGGAATTCTGGTAAAACAAAAGGGTATTTTTCTTGATTTGAGTGATTACAGTAAGTCATTTTATTCTCCATATGATGTTGACAAATTTATTATAAATATTAAAATTTAACCGTACATTTTATAGCCATCTTCTATAGCTTTATACACAGCTTCCATCTCTTGTAAATCAGCGCTACAATGCAATATTATATCACATCCAGCATTAATAGATTCCTTAGTAACTTCAGCAATACTGTTACAAAACAATGGTTCTATAAGTTTTTGTTTTTTCTGACAAATCTCTATTATTTCTTGATTATTCTTAGTACTGATATCAATCATCAATGATTGCTTCAATCCTTCATGATATTTATTCATCCACTCTTCACCTTTTGATGCAAGCGAAATTACTTTATTTAGCAAAGATTTTTGTTGACCTATTTTACCATGTAAAGCATACATACAAATATCATCAGTTACTAAAATACCTTCAAAACCTATTTCATCTCTTATATAATCAATAACCTTAATAGATAACGTAGCAGGCTTTAGAGGGTCAAGTTCACTATAAATCACATGAGCGCTCATACCCCAAGTTTCTTCTTGTGATAGTTCTTGAAATACTTTGAAATCAGTTTCTTCAAGAGTTTTCAAATCTGTATTTACCACAGGTAATGCAAGATGACTATCCACATCCGCTCTACCGTGACCTGGCACATGCTTAACAAACGCTATCCCTTCTTTATCATTAATACCCATTATAGCTTCTTTACATAAATCTACCACTTGCTCTGGATCATTACCGAAACTACGATCTCCAATAATTGGATCTGCTTCCATATAATGAATATCACAAACTGGCGCACAAGGAGAATCAATACCAAGCTCTTTTAGATCAGACATAATTTGTGCGTAATTCTCCCTAACTGCTTTTTTTGCTTTAACTTTATCTAGCAAATACATATCCGCAAAAACTTTTGATTCTGGATATAATCTTTCTACAACAGATGGTTTTATTCTTGCAACTCTTCCACCTTCTTGGTCAACAAAAATTAAACTTCTCCTTTTAGGAAACAATTCTCTCAAAGATGTAGTAAGGTTTATTATCTGATCTCTAGATTCAATATTTCTGGAAAACAAGATAAAACCCAATGGTTTTGCTTTTAAAAAGAACTCTCTTTCCTTATTGCTAAGTTTAGTTCCTGCTAGACCAAAAATAATGTTCGTCATTGGTGTTTTCATAATAGATAACTTTGTGTTAATGAATTCTTTCTAAATTGCTAACTGTTGAGTATCTATCCTCATAATATACTGGAACATTACCAACCGCCCCATTTCTATGTTTTGCCACTAAAATTTCTGCAAAATTATGGACTTTGCTTAACTTGTCTGCCCATTCTGAATATTTAGGATCATCAGGTTTTGGCTCTTGTCTTCTTAAATAATATTCTTCTCTATATAAAAACATTACAACATCAGCATCTTGTTCTATCGATCCAGATTCACGTAAATCAGATAACATTGGTCTCTTATCCTCTCTTTGTTCTACAGCTCTAGAAAGTTGTGCTAAGGCAATAACAGGTATATTTAATTCTTTGGCAAGCGCTTTCAAACCTTGAGTAATTTCCGACACTTCTACAACTCTATTTTCAGACTTATTAGAACCACGGAGTAATTGCAAATAATCTATAAATATAATTCCTAAATTATGTTTTCGTTTTAATTTACGAGCTCTTGTTCTAACTGCTGCTATTGTTAGAGCTGGAGTATCATCAATAAATATTTGCATCTCTGCAAGCTCCGAGGCTGCTCTTCTTAGATCATTATAATGCTCTTCATTAACTTTTCCATTTCTTAAAAGCGTAGAATCAACTTTCGTTAACATTGAGAGTAATCTAGTAGATAATTGTTCAGATGACATCTCTAATGAAAAAAAACCAATAGAAGGCTTTAATTTGTCTGGATCTGCTTTTTTTAGCAATGATTTACAAGCATTAAAGGCAAAATTAATTGCAAAAGCAGTCTTTCCCATTCCTGGTCGACCAGCAATAATAACCAAATCAGAGTTATGAAAACCAGAAAGTTTCTTATCAAGGTCATTTAGCCCTGTTGAAATACCAGTCACATGATCTGAATTCTTCATAGCTCTGTTAATACTATCAAGCGACAAAGCAACATGTTCTTTAATATGAAGAAAACTTCTTTCGTTTATTCCTTCACTAGCTAATTTATATAATTTAGTTTCAGCAGTTTCAAGTTGCTCTGAACCACTAAGCTCTAAAGTAGAATCATAGGCAATATTGACAGTTTCCTCACCTATTTGAATAAGGTTACGCTTGATTGCCAAATCAAATATTATTTTTCCATAATCCTGAGGATTAATAACAACCATAGCCATCGTTGTTAGCTTAATTAGATAATCCTCACCATTTAGTTCAATAAATAGCGGAGCTTTATCAAGCATTGATTTTAAAGTTATTATCGATGGAGTTAAACCTTTCTCAGAAATAATCTCAATTGAATTATAAATCTTCTGATGCAGTATCTCAAAAAAATGTTCAACTCTTAGAAATTCATTTACTTGTTCAATTAAATTAGGATTAATTAATACAGCGCCAAGTAGCATCTGCTCTGCTTTAATATTCGTAGGAAGTGCTCTTTCTGTAATTGTTTCAATTTGCGCCACTATAAGCCCCTTAAGTACTTATCAGCTTCTAGAGCAGCCATACAACCAGTTCCAGCAGCTGTTACAGCTTGACGATATATCTTATCTTGAACATCACCAGCTGCAAACACTCCCTCTATAGTAGTTTTAGTAGAATTTGGAACTGTGATTATATAACCTTCGTGATCTATATCAACCAACCCTTTAAACATATCCGTGTTTGGCTTATGCCCTATTGCTATAAACACACCTTCGCAAGCAATTTCTTTTATTGTTCCAGAGTTAACATCTTTAAGACGCACCCCCGTTACTGATTTTGGATCTTTAGTACCTATAACTTCATCTAGTGAGTGATTCCATACTAACTCTATTTTATCATTAGCAAATAATCTATCCTGCAAAATTTTCTCAGCTCTAAGTTCATCTCTTCTATGAACCAAATATACTTTACTTGCATGGCTAGTTAGAAATAGAGCTTCTTCAACAGCAGTATTACCACCACCAACTACTACAACTTCTTTGTTTTTAAAGAAAAATCCATCGCACGTGGCACATCCAGATACACCAAAACCTTGGAACTCTTGTTCAGACTTTAAGCCAAGCCATTTTGCCTCTGCGCCTGTGCAAATTATAATTGTATCCGCTTCGTAAATATCTCCGGAAGAAGTAAAAGCCTTAAATGGTTTATTACCCAATTCAACTTTCTCAACGTAATCATGGACAAGTTTTGCACCAACATGAACTGCTTGAGCTTCCATTTCCTGCATCAACCACGGCCCTTGAATTGGCTTTGCGAAACCAGGATAATTTTCCACATCTGTAGTAATAGTAAGCTGCCCACCAGGCTGCATACCATGAATTAATATCGGCTCAAGGGCTGCTCTTGCCGCATATATAGCCGCAGTAAGACCAGCAGGACCAGAACCAATAATCAGCACTTTTGTTTTTATCATATTTATAGCTCGTTTATATATTTATCATAGATAAGCGCAGTACAACTAAGCCCTTTACAGGCAAGAGTTTTTAAATAATTCAGCGTTCTAGAAAACAACACACAAACTCAACCTCAACTCAACAACTTCAAATCTACCATGTAGTTTACATATTACTCTGATTTATCTTTTTTAACTTTCTTAGTTTCCAAAGAAGTCTCTTTGGTCTTAGCAGTTGTTTTTGTACTCTTAGGTTGACTATCACTTACCTTTTTTTCACTTGTCTTCTTTCCACTTACCTTCTTTGCAAAAGGAAAATGATTTTCTTCCTCGCTATCAATCTTTTTTCCAGAAAGAAGATTCTTGATCTCTTGACCAGACATAGTCTCACGCTCTATCAAATTTTTAGCCAGAGTATGTAGTTGATCTAAATGAGTTGTCAGAATATGCTTTGCAAAATCATAACCTTCTTGAATTATTCTCTTTACTTCATCATCAATAATTTCTGATGTTTTTTGTGATCTTCCTTTATCCCCACTACCACCAGAGGCATACATATCTTCATTACTTTTGCCATGAAAAATTGGACCTATTTTATCACTAAGCCCCCATTCTGTAACCATAGTCTGAGCCATGCTAGTCGCCATTTTTATATCAGATGACGCCCCTGAAGTTACTTTCTCAGTACCGAAAATTATTTCTTCCGCAACTCTACCTGCCATAGCAACAGCGATGTCTGCTTTCATCTTCTCAAGAGTCATTGAAAGCCTATCACCCTCAGGAAGACGCATAACCATTCCAAGAGCTCTTCCACGCGGTATCACAGTTGCTTTATGGATAGGATCAGAAGCAACACAATAAAGACCTACTAAAGCGTGCCCACCTTCATGGTAAGCTGTCAGCTTTTTCTCATCATCAGACATGACAAGAGATCTTCTTTCCACACCCATTAATACCTTATCTTTAGCGCTTTCAAGATCTACCATTTCAACAATTTTTTTACCAGCTCTTGCTGCAAGCAAGGCTGCTTCATTTACAAGATTCTGAAGCTCTGCACCAGAAAAACCTTGTGTGCCTCTAGCAATAATTCTTGCATCCACCTTTTCTGAAAACTTAATTTTTTTCAAATGCACCTTGATAATTTGCTCTCTACCAGTAATATCTGGATTGGAAACTGTAATTTGTCTATCAAATCTTCCTGGGCGTAGTAACGCTGGGTCAAGCACATCAGGTCTATTTGTAGCTGCAATAATCACAACTCCTTCATTTGCTTCAAAACCATCCATTTCAACAAGCATCTGATTTAATGTTTGCTCCCTTTCATCATTTCCACCACCAAGACCTATACCTCTATGTCGTCCTACAGCATCTATCTCGTCAATAAATATAATACATGGAGCATTTCTTTTGCCTTGTTCAAACATGTCTCTAACTCTGCTAGCACCAACACCAACAAACATCTCAACAAAATCAGACCCAGATATACTAAAAAATGGAACATTAGCCTCTCCAGCTATAGCTCTAGCAAGCAAAGTTTTCCCAGTTCCTGGAGGGCCAATTAACAAACAACCCTTTGGTATTTGACCACCAAGTTTCTGAAATTTACTAGGGTTTCTAAGAAAATCAACTATTTCAGATAACTCTTCTTTTGCTTCATCAATGCCTGCCACATCAGAAAAAGTTATTTTTGGCCCCTTATCTGACAAAAGCTTTGCTTTAGATTTACCAAAGCCCATACCTTTACTACCACCCTGCATTTGACGCATAAAGAAAACCCAGACACCAATGAGAAGCAACATAGGAAACCAAGACACAAAAATACTAAACAGAGAATTCATTTTAGTATCAGGCGGTGTAACATCTACATATACACCATTTATAGTAAGCTTATCAATCAAACCTGGATATTCAGCTGCGTAAGTTGTAAAACTTCTGCCATCAGTAAAAGTACCATCTAATGTTCTTCCTTGAATTTTAACTGAAGAGATTTGTCTTGCATCTACTTTATTTAAAAAATCAGAGAATGCCAATTTTTCTCTACTAGCACTGAAGCTGTCCCCCTGTAGAGCATTAAAAGTCATAACCATTAGTATGAAAATAAAAATCCAAATAAAGATGTTTTTGTTCTGATTGTTCATGTAAAAAATCCTAGAAGAAATGAGTAAAACGTGAAATAAAATTAGGTTTAAAGATTATCTTTATAACACCACTTAATATTTCATTATCATAGTAAGATATATGGGGTATGGCCACCACTTTTTCAAGATTTTTAATTACTGGCAACGTAAATAATATAGATTTATGGTTATTATTACTATCTTTAGCTAATTTTTCTAAATTTAAATATTTTTTTAAACCTATAAATTCATTCAGTGAAAGACTCGAAATATTATATTTAGAATTATTCAAAATAATTTCAAACCTATTATCCCAATATGAACTATACCAGTCAGATAAACAACAACCCTCTCTAATAAAAACCTTTTCTTTGTAAATAACTAACTCTCCATTTTGGGCGATTAATTTACAATGACTTAAAGTAGATGATTTAAATGATTTATCCACGACCGCAGAAATAATATTTATTACATTTCTATGTCTGGGTAGCTCTGTTTTACCACTAATTATTGCTAACACATAGTTAATTACGTGAATTTTTATCTCTGAGTCTAGATCTATAAATTTAGCAATATTAATTTTAGCAAAGCCATAATTATAAATAGAGACTACTTCAGCAATTGCTTGCAAGAGAATTTCATTTAAACATCTAGCTCTGTCAATTGATACATTATATTCATCTAATAATTTCTCCTTTCCCTCTAAAGTAAATAGTTCTAACTTTTTTCTAACTCTATTTCTTTCATATTTATCTAGTTTATTAGATTCATCTTCAAACCATTTAATTTTATTTGCTAGTAAATAATCAACTAATTCTCTTTTCTTGATATTAAATAATGGACGTATTACCCATAAATTATTCCAAAAATAAGTAATGTTAGGCATCAAAGCAAGATTACTAGATTTCTTTGATTTTTTTATTATATAAGTCTCAAGCATATCATCAAGATGGTGAGCAGTAAGCAGTAATGGAATTCCAAGTTTTTCACAATTCTCATTCATTAATTCATAACGCGCTTTCCTTGCTCTTTCTTGTATTGCTGAGTTTTGATCGCCACAATTCCATGACAAAGGTATAAAATTACACCGCAATTTATTTGATAAGTTTTGGATATAAGCAATTTCTAATTTAGATTCTGCTCGTAAATTATGGTCAACAGAAAAAATGGTCACTTCAATAGCTTTATCACACGACCACTCTAGTAGCAAGTGCAATAAGGCCATAGAGTCACTTCCCCCAGATACCGCTATCCCAACTTTACTAACTTTATTGACGCCTAAAATATTATTTATATTTAATGCAAACTTCTTGTACAAACTAGAACAAGATAACTCTCTACCCCTAATCATTTAATCAGGTAGCAATGAAAGGTCTTCTGTTACTTCTTTTATTAGGATCAATAAATATATTGCCATCAGCGCCATACAAAAACTTAGAACATATACTCTAAAAGATTTAAAAACCAACGCTAAAAAACTAACTACCACTATAACTCCTAAACTATAATAACCACCATATATTATCACACGAAGAAGTATATTGTTAGTAAAATAACTAGCTAAACTACGATCAGTGGTATATGCAAAAACACTATAATATCGGCAACTGAAGCAAAGTAATTATAAAAATATATAGAAAGTTCCTATTAAAAGTCATGAGTTAATAAATTTCCAAATTATCATTTCTTGTATTTCTACGATTCAAATCCAAATTACACACCTTGCCTTTCAAGCATTTGTTTCTTAATTTCTGCTATCGCTTTAGCAGGATTTAGCCCCTTTGGACAAGTTTTTGTACAATTCATTATTGTATGGCATCTATAAAGTTTAAATGGATCTTCCAAAGCATCTAACCTTTTACCACTAGCCTCATCTCTTGAATCAGCAAGCCACCTATAAGCTTGTAACAATACAGCAGGACCTAAATATTTTTCTCCATTCCACCAATAACTCGGGCAAGAAGTAGAGCAACAAGCACATAATATACACTCATACAAACCATCCAACTCCTCTCTATCTTCTGCAGACTGAAGCCTTTCCAACCCTTTTTCCACTGGTGTACTAGTTTTAAGCCAAGGCTCTATTGAAGCATATTGGGCATAAAAATGCGTCATATCCGGAATAAGATCTTTAATGACACTCATATGTGGCAAGGGATATATTTTAATATCACTCGAAATTTCATCAATAGATTTCGTACAAGCAAGAGTGTTAGTTCCATCTATATTCATAGCGCAACTACCACAAATTCCCTCGCGACAAGATCTTCTAAAAGTTAAAGTAGGATCAAGTTCATTTTTTATCTTAATCAATGCATCAAGCACCATTGGCCCGCATTTTTTTAAATCTATTTCATATGTATCCATTCTTGGATTTTCATCAGAATCAGGATCATATCGATAAATTCTCAATTTCTTAGGAGAATCTGCAGATTCTAAATTCACATACACCTTTCCTTCAGAAACTCTGGAGTTTGGTGGTAATCTTAACTCTGCCATATTTGCCTCACAAAAATTTTCAATTTTATTTCTTATTTATTCAAATACTAAGCCTGACCCACATAAGGCGCAAAAAATAACACAATACAAATAGTTATCATAAAAATTATTAAAACTTTATCAAACAGTGTGATTTTTATATCTGAAGGTTTATTTCCAAAGCGGTTAGAACTATCATCACCTTTGGAACAAAACCAAACGAGTAACAGTATATTTATAATTGGTATTAACTCGATTAAAAGCCACAATCCTTTACGGTTAATATCATGCAATCTTCGTATACCTAAAAATACACTTGGAATAATCAAGAAAATCATCAGCAACCCAGATAAAAAAGACAGAACAAGTACAACATTATCATCAGCTGATATAGTGGAAATAAGATATCCCACAAATAAAGAGATAAACCAATAGAATAGCATAAAACACCAATATTCCGCCCTAGATGATCTGCCAGAACGCTCAAAGTAATTTTTAAACACCAAGATTATAGCATTTAAAAAGCCAGAATTCATTATCATATTTATCTCTTAAAAAAATAATCAGTTAATAAACACGCTTAACTGGCGGAACAAACTCTACCTCGTCAGTCAAAGTACTAAGCACTACTGACTTATAATCTATTTTAACCTTGCCATTCTGATCCAACCAGATCATTGTATGTTTCATCCAATCTTTATCATCTCTTTCTGGAAAATCTTCCCTTGCATGAGCTCCTCTACTTTCTTCTCTATTTAAAGCTGCATGAACAGTAAGAACCGCCTGATCAATTAAATTAGCTAGTTCAAGAGCCTCTACTAAATCACTATTCCAAATCATTGAACGATCAGTTACTGATATCTCGCTATATTCACTTCTAATACTATCAATAAGCTTCTTTCCTTCTTCAAGAATTTCTTTTGTTCTAAACACAGCTGCATGATCTTGCATTGTTTTTTGCATCTTAAGACGTAAATCAGCAACTGATGTATTATCTTTAGCGTTCCTAATTTTATCTAATCTTGCAATTATAGGATCAAGACTTCCTGACTTTAGTTTCTTATGGGGCGTATCTGGTTTTATAAGCTCTGCAGCTCTATGCGCTGCCGCTCGACCAAACACTACAAGATCAAGTAATGAATTCGAACCAAGGCGATTTGCTCCATGTACAGATACACATCCTGCCTCACCTATTGCCATAAGACCTGGAACAATATTTTGCTTACCATTTTTAAGTGTAATAACTTCTGCATGATAATTTGTTGGAATACCACCCATATTATAGTGTACAGTCGGCAAGACTGGAATGGGCTTCTTATTAACATCAACCCCTGAAAAGATTTTTGCGGTTTCGGAAATTCCAGGAAGTCTTGCATGAAGGATTTCTGGGGGTAAATGGTTTAAATGTAAAAATACATGATCTTTCTTGGGGCCAACACCTCTACCAGCTCTTATTTCCATAGTCATTGAACGGGAAACAACATCTCTTGATGCCAAATCTTTAGCAGATGGAGCATAGCGCTCCATAAAACGTTCACCTTCTGAATTCACAAGATAACCACCTTCACCCCTTGCACCTTCAGTAATTAAACACCCAGCACCATAAATCCCAGTTGGATGAAATTGTACAAATTCCATATCTTGCAAAGGTAATCCAGCCCTTACACACATTCCACCACCATCACCTGTACAAGTGTGAGCAGATGTCGCAGAAAAATAAGCTCTGCCATATCCACCAGTTGCTAGCACAACTATGTGCCCTTTAAAAGCATGCAGGCTACCATCATCTAGATTCCAAGCAAGAACTCCTCGACACTCACCGTCTTCCATAATTAAGTCAATGGCAAAATATTCAACAAAAAATTGCGCTTGATGTTTTAATGCTTGTTGATATAAAGTGTGTAAAATTGCATGACCAGTTCTGTCAGCTGCTGCGCAAGTTCTTTGAGCAGCCTTCCCTTTTCCAAACTCAGTAGTCATACCGCCGAATGGTCTTTGGTATATCTTCCCTTCTTTATTTCTTGAAAATGGCACACCATAATGCTCAAGCTCTATAACACTAGCTGCTGCATTTTTACACATATATTCTATAGCATCTTGATCTCCAAGCCAGTCTGACCCTTTAATTGTATCATACATATGCCATCGCCAATCATCTTCACCCATATTACCAAGAGCGGCACTAATACCTCCTTGAGCAGCCACTGTATGGCTACGAGTTGGAAAAACCTTAGTAACACAAGCAGTACTGAGTCCAGCCTCTGCCATACCAAAAGTAGCACGAAGGCCAGCACCACCAGCACCAACAACAATTACATCGAATTCATGAGTTTTTATATTATAATTATTAGTCATAAATATTTTTCCATTATAAAATCATTATATAAAAAACTGCCACAAGAAAAGAAATAGTCGTGATAATTGCAAATATCTGAGTGCCTAACAAAAACACAAGACGCATTATGCGACAATTAATATAATCCTCAATAACAACTTGCATGCCCAAAACAGCATGGTACATCATTGCAACAAAAAAGATTATGAGCATTGAAATATTATATGGCTTTTGCAAACAAACAACCAAGGTAGCAACCCCACCTTTAGATATTTGCCAAGAAAAAGAAATAAGCCAAAATACCATTATAGATATTATCAAAGCTGTAAGCCTCTGATGCCACCAATGATGAGAACCAACGCCAGCTGCTCCAAGATTTTTAGCTTTTGACAAGTCTGATCTATATTTATTTTTCATTTTAAAACCACTCACTATATCAATTAGATACAAATCCAAAAAATTAACGTTAACACAACAGACACAACTATAGTTAACCATCCAGAGTAATTTATTGCTACAATCGAAAATCCACGTCCAGTATCCCATATTAGATGTCTAATACCCGTACACAGATGATAGAAAAAAGCATAACTTGTCAACACTAGTAAAAATTTAACAAAGCCATTATTAAATATTTCTAAATATGACGGATCAAATATACTAAATACCCACAAAATAAACCACCAACTTATCGCAGATATCATAAAAAACAATCCTATTCCGCTAAGACGATGGCCAACAGATAAAACTGAACTTATTTGCGGTTTATAAATACTAAGATGTGGCGAAATAGGTCTTGCTTTATGTATTTCTTCTGTAGATTTTTGCATGATCCATACCGATCTTTATTTAAAATACTCTATAACAAGATGATTATATAAACTAGCAAAAGGCTTTTCAAGGTTCTTTATACCTTTCACAAGAAAATGACACCAAAGCGTTGAAAATTAAACATAAACACACACCATAACTACTAACACTTGTATTTATAGCGTTTTTAGGAAATTTCTTATAGACATAACAAGTTTTATTGATTATAAATTCAGCTCAACAGACTCTTTAAAATTACAAAAAGTTAACTCTCTATTTAAAGTTAAATAAACTTTAAATCTGGCCAAGTAGCTCAGTTGGTAGAGCAAAGGACTGAAAATCCTTGTGTCGCCGGTTCGATCCCGGCCTTGGCCACCACTTAGTACAATAGTATTATTAGATAATCCTATGAAGGAATGCTAATCAAAATAATCTACAAAAAATATTGATTGAAAATCTTTTACTACCTAAATTTAGGAAATGAAGTTTTTTAGAAATTTGACGATACAAGCACAAATCAACCGATAGCATTATTAAACAAATTCTATGAAAAGCATTGATTGAAAAGGTTCTAATAATAACATTTCTACTTTTGAAAATTTTAAAATGTTGATGGCCTCATAACGTCTAAAATCTGACTTTTACCAATTATATTCTAGCTCCATTTGCAGATACGACAGAACCAATTAGTTTGATCTTGTAAAAAATGCAATTTTTAAGTAACAATATAAGATCTAATTTGTATAAGAGGAGGGGGGAGGTAGTCAATTAGAATTGCTGATCAATTTCCTATAGTTCCTGCTAATATACTTGCTAATATTTATATTATTCATAGTTGATCAACTACGTTGCCAGCCAAATTAGACTCATCTTGTAAATTTGAATCTGAATCTACCCATTGCTCTATCTGAAAAGCAATAGCTTTATCTATCCCACCATGCTTTTTAGCTCCACCTTTCCATTTTTTAACTATATTTTTCATAATTATTATCCTTATACCAGATTCCATATTCCTTCTCAACAGATGCGACAGAACCTAACAAACACAAACCAACTGGCTTATACTAGCTATAAAATTCATGGTGGACAGGGTGAGATTCGAACTCACGGTACGGAGAACCGCACGCTAGTTTTCAAGACTAGATCCTTAAACCACTCGGACACCTGTCCTATATCCGTCAGTAACTGTGTTGATACCAGAAAATAATTATCATTTCAAGAAAAAATTTATTAATATTCTTGAATAAAGATATTATATTAAAATAATATCTCTGCTATAGTAATGCTCTAGTAGCTCTAGATACTACTGGCGCGATACTGATTTATTTGTATCAGCGTAGGATAAGAATTATGTTGATAAAATTGGTTAAACAAAAAATATAATGAAGGGAAAATCTGCAAATTATATTGTTTTTGATATAGGTAGCAATAAAGTCGCAGCTATTGCTGCAAACATTGACAAAACAGGTGAAAGCAAGATAATTGCACAGGTTTTACAGCGCTCTAATGGATTCAAAGCAGGAGCAATAGTAGATCTTGAAGCAGCAGAAAATAGCATCATTGCAGCCATTTATTCTCTTGAAAAAGAATGCGACAGGAGCATCAATGAAGTTGTAATCTCCCTGTCTGGTGGAGTAAAATCTTATTATATTAGCCACACGCTAAAACTTAGCAATCAGCCGATTAGTAAACAAGATATAAAAAAGCTGATACAAAAAGCATTAGCTGATTTTTCTATTAAAGATCAGGAGATAATACATTATTTTCCAATAGAGTTTACACTTGATAATAACAATATTGTTGATAATCCGAGTGGTATGTATGCAAGAGAATTAACATGCCAAATACATGTAATTGCAGCAAATTCTTTAACACTTAAAAATTTAACTAACTGTTTTGCTAAATGCCATATAGAAGTTACTGATGTTGTATTATCAATTTATGCTGATGGACTTGTATGTCTTACTGATGACGAGAAAGAAACAGGTGGTATTATTATTGACATGGGTAGCAATATTACAAATTTCGGGATATTTTTTGAAGGTAAAATATTATATGTAGGAAGCGTCCCTATTGGTAGTTATCACGTAACTTCTGATATTGCGAGAATTTTAGCTGTTTCTATGAATACAGCTGAAAAGCTTAAAATTTTATACGGCGATGTAAGACCAGAGCTTTTTAATAAAAATGAATCTATCAGAATAAGTGATTTTGAACCTGACAATAATTATAATCTTGACCTAACAGTTTCAGTATCCGAACTTTCTAAGATTGTTCGCTCTAGAGTAGAAGAAATACTAACACTTCTAAAAAAAGACTATGATTATATTTCTATGGATCATTTAATTGCAAAAAGAATTGTCCTTACTGGCGGAGGCTCTGGCTTGCAAGGGATCAAGAATTTAGTCACTGAAATATTTCAAAAACAAGTTAGATTAGCTAGGCTTGAACATGCTCCAGAATTTATAGATAATGTCAATATTGCTATATATTCAACTGCAATGGGTATGATTAAATCAAAAGCCTTGAAATATAAAAAAAATTCATTTAAACCTGGTGAGCAAGAAGATCAAGGGTGGTTTAGAAAAATGTTTTTATGGTTCAAGGAAAATATATAATAATTTTTCTATCAAAGCTATTTGTTTTTTCAGTTGTTATTTTTCCTTTCACCATACTTCAAGCATCTTCTTGGCTTCCAGAAGAAGGTAGATATAAATTTTCTTCCAATGTTTTATTTATTGATAACACAACTAGAAATGCTCAAAAAACAAGAGCTACAATACTCTCAAATGCACATAGAGACATTAGCGTTCTTTTAAAAAAACAAAATTTAACCAGAGAAGAAAAGATCGACTTACAAGAATTAGAGTCTTTTACTAGTAATTATGAAGCCTTTAACGAAGAAATCTTTATAGGGAATGATATTGAATACGGCCTTAGTCAAAATCAGAGTTTTGGATTAAAGGCAAATTTTAGTCTAGAACAAAATCTACAACATAAATATACCAACAACTCATCTGAGGAATCATTTAAAAAAAATGCTGTTCGCGAATTGGGATTTTACTATAAACACTCCTTATATAAGGACGACAAATGGCAAATTTCTTTAGTTCCAGAGATTATTTACAGTAAAAATAATATATTTGGTCATAAATATTCTTATATAGTTGGTGCATATATTGGATACGCAAAAATATCAAAGTCTGGGAAAAAATATTTCTCTGAATTAGGCTTTAGCATTGGTAATATATCTAATAACAATCAGAAAAATACTATATTGAAAAAAATTAGTTTTGTTGAGGGAGTTGAATTACTAAAAAGCCTTATGTTAATTAATTATTTTGAATATAGCTTTGCAACCAATGGTAATTTGATGTATAGAGAAGTGGTATACGACCAGATAGCCATTGCTAAAGAATTTACTAGCAATAATAATCGCGCCCTATTTATGGCTCAAATAGGTTATTACTGGAAAAGAAGTATCCGCAATAAAATGTTTCAACTATCTGGTCCTATAATCTCTTTATGCGTAAATCTTTGACTTTTGATAAAACAAATTTAGAAATTATAGATCAGTCAATTATCGAAATTAATACGATAAATTTTGAGGATATAAATGATTATTACCGAAATAATTATGTTATTTTTTATAATAATAATCAATTAAGTTGTTGCGTTGTAAACTCTGAAAGCATTTCATATGTTGATGAGAAATATGATAATGGAATAAAGTTTTATTTAATCAGCAAAAAAGATTTATTATTAGTTTTAGAACAAAGTTTTAGTCAGTTAAATACGCATAAATCTCAAAATTATTTATCTAAATTTTCTATAAAATATAATGCTAAAACAGTTGATTATAAGAAAATGATCACAGGGTTTGTACTATTATTTACATCAGGTTTATTATTTTTTTCTAATTTATTCCACCTTATTAATAATGTTATTTACCTAATGCAAAATATACTAAAAGCATTGTTATTTAGGCGTTCTGCTGATAAAAATTTTCAAAAAACTAATTCTCTTTTTACAAGATATAAAGGAGAAGTACCTGTTTATACTATCTTCATTCCATTATATAAGGAAGTAAGAAAATTAAAATCCATACTTAAAGCTATTGATAATTTAGATTATCCTAAATCAAAATTGGATGTAAAATTTATTGTTGAAGCAGATGATAGAGAAACGAATAAGGCTTTATCAATTTTAGAGTTACCTCCATATATACACGTTATTAAGATTCCAGCATCTTTTCCTAGAACAAAACCTAAAGCCATGAATTATGCAACAGCTTATATTAAAGGAGAATATCTATGTGTTTACGATGCTGAAGATAAGCCAGATTCTGATCAATTATTAAAAGCTCTACAAGCTTTTAAAGAGTTACCTGAAGAATATGCTTGCGTTCAAGCTAGATTAAATTTTTATAATCCAAACGAGAATATATTAACAAAATTCTTTAGCATAGAATATAGTCTTTGGTTCGAACATTTGCTAAAAGGTCTAAATCTATATGATTTACTGATTACTCTTGGTGGTACGAGTAATCATTTTAAGTTATCTGTCTTAGAAAAAACTGGATATTGGGATGCGTATAATGTCACTGAAGATGCAGATCTTGGGATTAGATTATATTCTAATGGTTATAAAGTTCACATTATGGATTCAGAAACTTTAGAGGAAGCTCCTGTCAGTCTTTTTAACTGGCTGGCTCAAAGGGCAAGGTGGATAAAAGGCTTTATTCAAACAATTTATGTATTTCTTCTTTCACCAAAAAATTACAAGAAATTAGGACTAGCAAAGATTGTAACAATATATATTTTTGTAGGGTTTTCTTCGTACAGTTTTTTTTGTATGCCATGGTTGATAGGCTTGTATTTTTTTAAATTAGATCAATATGTTTATTATTTATGGATTATAAACACCATTTTTTCCCTAACATATGTTTATTCTTCAGCCTATTATATTACTCAGCAGAAAAAATTTGCGGTAATTAATTTTTTTATTTTACTTTTATGGCCTTTATATTTTGTACTACATACTATTGCAGCATATTGGGCAATTATTGAAACTTTTACTGCTCCATTTAAATGGAATAAAACTAAACATGGTATTAGCGCTGACGAACTTGATTAATTTATTTTAACGAAAAACTTATTGATTTTTAAATTACTGGTTGTATATTTTCATCTTAAGATTTATCGTAACTTTTGATTGATTATTGGTATATTATGAATTTAAACGCACTAAATATAGATATAGTTATTTTTATAGGATTCTTGATTGTTAATCTTATA
>JBGCEX010000060.1:0-26289 GCA_045106635.1 Rickettsiaceae bacterium
TTTGTGAAAGCTTAAGGATTTTTTAGCTAAATAATAATGTATGATTTATTGTGTGGTGATCTATGAAGAAATCTTTTGGACAAGATAGGTATCTTTTGATTTGTCACCTTCCGCTCAAGCGCCTATCCACTGAAGCTCTCGTTCCCCTGTATCTACTCCTCTTTCGGACGGTGACAAGCTTAATTGTAACAGTTATATTAAGTACATATCAAATGGAGAAAGAAACAAGAGAAGCGAAAAAATATTTGCTGTGGTAAAAAAGTTTAAACAGTTTGTAAAAGCTTAAGGATTTTGTAGCTAAATAATAATTTGTGATTTATTGTGTGATGATCTAAAATTAGAGAACGTAAGTATTAAAGGATAGTTTTAGGCCTTAGTTATTGTCCCTGCATAGGCGTTAATTATTAAAGCATTAGCTATAAATGTATCCACGTTTCCTAAGGCGATGATAATTTAATTCGTAATAGTTAGAAAAACATATGGCAAATAGAAAAGATAATAATATTGAAAATATTGATTTTGGAGATGCGATTTCAGAGCGTTATCTATCGTACGCTTTGTCAACTATAATGTCTAGATCATTACCAGATGTAAGAGATGGATTAAAACCAGTTCATAGGAGATTGCTTTATGCAATGCTCAAACTAAAGCTTGATCCAAGTTCTGGGTATAAGAAATGTGCAAGAGTTGTTGGGGATGTAATTGGTAAATATCACCCGCATGGTGATACAGCTGTATATGATACACTTGTTCGGTTGGCTCAGAGTTTTTCGTTGAGATATCCGCTAATAGATGGACAAGGTAATTTTGGTTCTATTGATGGTGATAATGCAGCTGCAATGCGTTATACGGAATCAAGAATGACTGAAATTTGTACAATGTTGATGGAAGATATAGATAAAGATACAGTAAATTTTCGTTCTACTTATGATGATTCTGATACTGAGCCAGAACTAATGCCGGCAAGTTTCCCTAATTTACTTGCTAACGGTTCTGAAGGTATTGCTGTTGGTATGGCAACTAGCATTCCACCACATAATTTACATGAATTATGTGATGCACTGATTTATTTAATTGATAATCCAAACCTAACAGATATTGATGAAATAATGCAGTTTGTTAAAGGGCCTGATTTTCCTACGGGTGGAATAATTATTGATCGTAAAAGTACTATAACACAAGCTTACAGGACTGGAAGAGGAGGTTTTAGAGTTAGAGCACGCTGGGAAAAGGAAAGTTTTAGTCATGGATTGTACCAAATTATTATTAAAGAAATCCCTTATCAAGTTCAAAAATCGAAATTGATAGAGCATATTGCTAATCTACTCAGGGATAAAAAAATTCCGCTTGTTGGTAATATAAGAGATGAATCTACCGAAGAAATAAGAGTGGTAATTGAGCCAAAGGGAAGAAATTGTTCTGCAGAAATTGTTATGGAATCTTTATTTAGACAAACAGCACTTGAGTCACGTGTCAATCTAAACATGAATGTAATTGCTTCAAATAATGCACCAAGAGTCATGAATATCCTTGAGGTATTGCAAGAATTTCTTACGCATCGTAAAGTGGTAGTTACTAGGAGATCTAAGTTTGAAATTAATAAGATTGAAAATCGTCTTGAGATATTAGCTGCGTTAAAAGTTGCTTACTTAAATATTGATGAGGTTATAAGAATCATTAGAGAGGAAGATAATCCAAAGCAGGAAATGATAGATAAATTTAAAATTTCTGATATCCAAGCGGAGGCTATTTTAAATATTAAACTTAGATCTCTAAGAAAGTTAGAAGAAGAGCAAATTAATGCTGAGTATGATGAACTTACGAAAAGGCATGCAGAATATAGTCTGATTCTGGATAACCCTAAGAAATTATGGTTGTTAATTAAAAATGAAATAAAGCTTTTACAAAAGAGGTTTGGAATAAATACTAGCCTTGGTGCGCGTAAAACAACTTTTGAAGAAGTGGAAGGGTCAGCGCAGATAATAGATATTTCAGCGTTTATCGAGAAAGAAGCTATCACTATTATTTGTTCCAAAATGGGGTGGATTCGTTCGATGAAGGGGCATAATCTTGATCTTAGCAATGTTAAATATAAAGAAGGAGATGAAGAATTATTTAATGTAGAGACTTATACTACTGATAATATAATAATATGCGCTAGTAATGGTAAATTTTTTACTCTGCTTGCTGATAATTTAGCAAAAGATAAAGGTCAAGGAGAGTCAATAAAATTAATTGTTGAAATAGGGAATAATGAGATTGTAAATATTTTGCCATATAAAACGGGACAAAAAATATTATTATCTGCAAGTCATGGTAAGGGTTTTATAGTAAATTCAGATGATGTGATTGCTAGTACAAAAGGTGGAAAACAAGTTATGCAAATAGCTGGTGATCATAAATGTGTTATATGTAAACCCCTTGATGTTGGTAATATGGTGGCAGTTATAGGGACAAATCGTAAATTATTAGTCTTTGGTATTGATGAAATGCCAGAGATGAAAAGAGGACAAGGGGTGGTCTTGCAGAAATATCGAGATGCGGAGCTTAGTGATATTAAAATATTTAATTCTGAGGAAGGGCTTTCTTGGTCACTTGGTAACAAAACACGTCTTGAGATGCAGATAATGTCTTGGCGAGCTAAACGTGGTAGTATAGGTAAAATACCTCCGACTGGTTTTCCAAAAGATAATAAATTTGGATAAGTTTGATAGTGTTATTTTGGAATGCTTTCTTGCATAGTATTAAATGCAGGTTTATTACATCTAAGAAGAAAGCAAAGAGAAAAGTTAAAGCGTTGGCTTTAGTTCCAATGTTAAATTTAACTGCAGTGTTAAGAGAATTATATCTAAATTTTAATTCAACAGGCTACATATATGTCATTAACAACATAGCAGATTATCGAAATTAAGGTAACTTAATTCATAGTATTAGTGTTTTCTAAACTGTTTGATTATACTCTATAAGTTAATAGAGATTAAAAATTTAAACAGAAACAAACAATATGCGCTGGTTATATTATCTAATTTCGGTATCTGGTATAATTTTTACAGCTATTGCTTACCAATTTTCAGAAGCTGCATTGTATCTTTTATATATCTTAGTTCCTTATATTTTATTGGGCATATGGGATATTTTGTCAGTGAAGCATACTATTTTGCGTAATTATCCGGTGATTGGTCATTTGAGATATATGCTTGAGTTTATAAGACCAGAAATTCAACAATATTTTGTTGAGTCGGATAAAGGAGGGACGCCATTTAGTAGAGAAATAAGATCTCTTGTGTATCAAAAGTCTAAAGGAGCGAGGGAGACTATACCTTTCGGCACTAAAAATGATATTACATCTATTGGGTATGAATTTTCTTATCATTCGTTGATACCTAAGCATGTAACCAAAGATATGAATAGAGTGCTTTTTGGTGAAATAGATTGTGCTAAACCTTATAATGCATCGAGGTTAAATATTTCTGGTATGAGCTTTGGTGCTATTAGTCCTAATGGTATTAGGGCGTTAAACAAAGGGGCAAAAATAGGTGATTTTGCTCATAATACTGGAGAAGGAGGGGTTAGTCCTTATAATCTTGAAGGTGGTGGGGATATTATTTGGCAAGTTGGTACTGGTTATTTTGGTTGTCGCTATAAAAATGGTAGGTTTGATCCTGATGCTTTTGCAAAAACTGCCAATATGGATATTGTCAAAATGATTGAGTTGAAATTATCTAAGGTGCAAAGCCTGTTCATGGGGGAATTTTGCCAGGAGTGAAGGTGACAGAAGAAATTGCAAAAATTCGTATGCTTGAGGTTGGAGTTGATGCAATATCTCCTCCTATGCACCCAGAATTTTCCACTCCTATAGGATTACTTGAATTTATTGCAAAACTTAAAAACTTATCTGGTGGCAAACCTGTAGGTATGAAATTATGTATAGGACGTAGAATTGAGTTCATGGCTATATGTAAAGCAATGATCGAGACTAATATAACTCCAGACTTTATTACTGTTGATGGGGCGGAAGGTGGAACAGGTGCAGCACCTCTGATTTTTACTGATAGATTGAGCGCTCCTATTAATGAAGCTATTTCTTTTGTTCATAATTGCTTGGTTGGGGCTGGTTTGCGGAAGAAAATGCGTTTGATTGCCAGTGGTAAGGTGGCCACTGGTTATGATATGTTAACAAAAATAGCTCTTGGAGCTGATACCTGCAATGCTGCAAGAGCTATGATTTTTGCGCTGGGTTGTATACAATCTTTGCAATGTAATACAGATAGATGTCCAACTGGCATAGCAACTCAGAATAAACACAGATGGCAGTCATTAGATGTGCCAGATAAATCAGCACGTGTTGGTAATTTTCATCGTCGTATATTATCTGATTTTGCTGAGATTGTTGGAGCTATTGGTCTTAGTAGTCCAGATGAATTAAATGCTTTGCATGTTAGAAAATATACAGATATAGGGGTGAGTAAAAGTTTTGCTGAGATTTATCCAATTGCAAAAACAGGAGAGTTATTGGATTCTGCTACTGAGGGTATTTATGCTGATCTGTGGCGTAAAGCAAAATTAGAAAGTTTTAATTAGTCCGAGAGCTTAACCTAAGAAAATAGAGGTGTTTTCTAAACGGATTATCTAAAAATCATTCTAAAAACAAAATTTCCTGTGGGTTGTATGATTTTATTTTGTAGAGAGTCAACTAGTCTGTTGCTTAAGAAAATAAGAATGCCAGCTATAATTGCGCCATATAGTAGGTCTGCAGGATAGTGCATCGCAAGAGTAATTCTAGAGATTGCTACAGTTGGTATTAATAGACACATTATAGTTTGTTGGTATTTTTTTAGATGTGGCCATAGGTAATAAGTAATGATAATAGCTAGTCCTGTGTGGGCGCTAGGAAAAGAAGATAAGCAGCGTTCATTTGTTATATTAAGTATGGTAGTAAATTCTGTAGAAGATAAAGAGCAAAATGGTCGTGGTAGATTAATACCAAATTTTAAAGCTGCATAAGTAAAGCCAAATAACGCATAGCATGTTCCTGCTTTTACGAGATTATTATAAATTGGAATAAACTTTATTTTTGGGTTAGGTAGTTTTTTTAGTTTGAAATAACAATATAAGCATATTATAAAATAATAAACAGAGAAGTTCCCAATAAAAAAGAATTGAGAAATTAGTTTAAGAGTATTGGGTATTAAGCCAAAATTGGTTAGTTCATTGATAAAAATGAATGTTGTTTTGTTAAGACCAAAAAAATTGTAAATAACGTTATACATAAGTCCTTTTCAATATTTAGAGCAAAGTTAATGTTAGAAGTTAGTGTTTTAGGTTGTGGTTCTTCGTTGGGAGTGCCGGTTTTAAGTTGCAAATGTTTAGTTTGTAAATCTGATTCACCATATAACAAAAGGCTTCGATCTTCAATCATAATTACTCAAAATGAAACCAAAATCTTAGTAGATTTTGGTTTCAATATAAAAGAACAATTGACTAATGCTGATATTTCCAATTTAGATGGAGCAATTTTAACCCATGACCATGCTGATCATATAAGTGGAATTGATGAGCTGAGGGTATTTTTTTATGTGTGTGGGAAGCCATTAGATATTTTTGTTTTAGACTCTATTGCCCCAGTTATTTTGGATCGTTATAGTTATCTTTTTGATACTGGAAAGCTGGTGATGAATGTAATTAATGGTTTTGAAGAAATTAAGATTAAAGATATTGAATTGCAGGTTTTTCCACAAATTCATGGGCCAATTAAGAGTCTTGGTATAAGGGTTGATGGGTTTGTTTATTCCTGTGATGTTAATGAGTTTCCTGCTGAAGCTGATAAATATTTATATGAGATAGATAGGTGGGTAGTAGATTGTATGGATTATAAATCTAACTTTGCTCATGCAGGTCTTGAAAAGGTTTTAGAGTGGGACGAGAAATACAAGCCGCGCAAGATTTACTTGACTAATATGAATCATAATATTGATTATCATAAAATCATCACTGAGTTGCCAAGTCATATTATACCGCTTTATGATGGGTGTAAAATAAAACTTTAATTATCTAGTATTTGTTTATATAAAACCCTTGCTATTGATATAAAAGTTGGGTATAGTTCTGCAAAATTTTGATTAAATTAAATTGTCGGCAGGTCTTAGAATATCCTGTCAATAGTTGTTTTGTAACCTTAAATTAGAGTGTATTTATTAGATGCCAACAAATAATCAGCTTGTTAGAAAGAGTAGACATCCAAAAATTAAAAAGACAAAATCACCAGCTTTAAAAGGGAATCCTTTTTTAAAGGGAGTGTGTGTTGTTGTAAAAACCGTCACCCCTAAAAAACCAAATTCAGCTCTTCGTAAGATGGCTAGAGTTCGTTTGAGTAACGGTGAGTATGTAAATGCTTATATTCCTGGTGAAGGTCATAATCTTCAAGAGCACTCAGCTGTTCTAGTTAGGGGTGGTAGAGTCCCAGATCTTCCTGGTGTTAAGTATCATATAGTTCGTGGTGCGCTTGATACGCAAGGTGTAAAAGGTCGTAAACAAGCTCGTTCCCGTTATGGTACTTCTTCGAAAGGTAAGTAAAGTTTTGAATTTAACATAGAGTTAAGGTGTAGTAATGTCGCGTCGTCATGCAGCAGTAAAAAAAGTAATAAAGCCAGATACCAAGTATAATAGTTTGTTGTTATCAAGGTTCATTAATAGTATCATGAAAGATGGTAAAAAATCTTTAGCAGAAAAGATAGTTTATGAAGCTTTGGAAAGAGTGGAAAAAAAGCATAGTTCAGATCCTTTTCAAACTTTTTCTGATGGAATGAATAATGTGAAGCCTTTTGTTGAGGTTACTTCTGTTAGGGTTGGTGGTGCAAACTATCAAGTTCCATCACCTGTAGATGAGAGAAGAGGTTATGCTCTTGCAACGAGATGGCTTATTAGCGCTGCTTTAAAACGTTCTGGTCGTAGCATGGTTGAGAAATTAGCTGAAGAGTTATTTGATGCTGCTAACAATCGTGGAGTGGCGATTAAAAAGAGAGAAGATACTCATAAAATGGCAGAGTCTAATAAGGCGTTTGCGCATTTTGCTCAAAGAACTTCGCAGAGGTAATGTATCATGTCTAAGCATAAATTGTCAGATGTTCGCAATATTGGTATATGCGCTCATATTGATGCCGGTAAAACTACCACTACAGAGCGTATATTGTATTATACTGGTAAATCTCATAATATAGGCGAGGTGCATGATGGTGGTGCAACTATGGACTGGATGGAACAAGAGCAAGAAAGAGGTATTACCATTACTTCTGCAGCTACAACTTGTTTTTGGAATGAAAAAAGAATTAATATAATAGACACGCCTGGTCACGTTGATTTTACTATAGAAGTAGAAAGGTCGTTGAGAGTCCTTGATGGTGCTGTTACGGTGTTTGATGGTGTGGCTGGAGTTGAGCCGCAATCAGAGACTGTCTGGCGTCAAGCTGATAAATATGCTGTCCCAAGAATGTGCTTTGTTAATAAACTCGACAGAATGGGTGCGGATTTTTTTAGATGTGTTGCTATGATTAAGGACAGATTAGGTGCTGTGCCTTTGGTCTTGCAATTGCCTATAGGTAATGAAGAGAATTTTGTAGGGGTTGTTGATCTTGTAAAGATGCAATCAATTATTTGGAAGGACAGTACGGTTGGAGCTGAATATGTATATGGAGAGATTCCTGCTGATTTAAAAGCTCAGGCTGAAGAGTATAGAGCTAAGATGCTAGATGTTGTTGCAGAACTTGATGATGCAATAATGGAAAAATACCTTGAAGGAGTAGAGCTTTCAGAAAGTGAGATTAAATCATGTATTAGAAAAGGTACTATTTCTAATGCGTTTGTTCCTGTTATTTGTGGGTCAGCTTTTAAAAATAAAGGAGTGCAACCATTGTTGGATTCAGTGGTTGATTATCTTCCTTCGCCTTTAGATATACCTGATACTAGGGCTATTGATTATAAAACTGGAGAAGAGATTACTATAAAGAACTCAGTTGATGGTTCTTTTTCGGCTCTTGCTTTTAAGATTATGAATGATCCATTTGTTGGTTCTTTAACTTTTGCAAGAATTTATGCGGGTAAAATTTCTTCAGGTAGTACTGTGATTAATACAGTAAAAGGAGCAAAAGAAAGAATTGGACGTATGCTTTTAATGCATGCTAATAACCGTGAAGATGTAAAAGATGCGGTTGCGGGTGATATTGTTGCTATTGCTGGTTTAAAGAATACTACTACTGGTGATACTTTATGTAGTCTTGATGCTAATGTGATTTTAGAGAGAATGGATTTTCCAGAACCGGTTATACAGCTTGCTGTTGAGCCAAAATCTACTGCTGATCAAGAAAAAATGTCTTTTGCATTGCAGAAATTAGCAGCTGAAGATCCTTCTTTTAGAATTTCTACAGATGAAGGTGGTAGAACTAACATAAGTGGAATGGGAGAGCTGCATCTAGAAATTCTTGTAGATCGTATGAAAAGAGAATTTAAAGTAGAAGCTAACGTTGGCGCTCCAGAAGTTGCTTATTGTGAGACTATTACTAAGTCTTCTGAAGTAGATTACACGCATAAAAAACAATCTGGTGGCGCTGGTCAGTTTGCAAAGGTTAAGATTTTATTTGAACCTACTGCTCTTGGTGAGGGGTTTGTTTTTGAAAGTAAAATTGTTGGTGGTGCAATTCCAAAAGAATATATACCTGGTGTGGAAAAAGGGTTAATGGCCATCAAAAATTCTGGTATTGTTGCTGGTTATCCTATGATTAACTTTAAAGCTACATTGCTTGATGGTTCTTATCATGATGTAGATTCTAGTGTGCTAGCTTTTGAGATTGCTGCTAAAGCAGCTTTTAGAGAAGGTATGCCTCTTGCTGGGCCAAAATTACTTGAACCGATTATGAAGGTTGAGGTAGTAACGCCAGAAGAGTATATGGGTGATGTGATTGGAGATTTGAATTCTAGAAGAGGTCAGGTTGTTGCTATGGATAACAGGGGTAATGCTAAGGTTATTACGGTTAATGTCCCTCTTGCGGAAATGTTTGGCTATGTAAATACTTTGAGATCTCAGTCTCAGGGTAGGGCTAGTTTTTCAATGGATTTGGATAATTATGCTCAAGTGCCACAGCATGTAGTGGAGACGATTTTGTTAAAACAACAAGGAAAAAAATAATAATAGGCTTATCACTTGTTTAAGCTGAGTTTTTAAAGATCTCGATTAGCAAGTGGGTTTCTAGTAATAAAATATGTTGATTTACTAGATTAACTATGATAGGAGTGTAGCTCAATTGGTAGAGCGCCGGTCTCCAAAACCGGAGGTTGCGGGTTCGATTCCTGTCGCTCCTGCCAATTGATAAGGTAAATATTGAAAATGTGATGAAACAAACAAAGTTATATAAATTTTTTGATCAGGTTCGCCAAGAAGCAAAGAAAGTTGTTTGGCCGGAGAGAAAAGAATTGGTTACGTCAGTGTTGATAGTAATTGTTGCTGTTTGTTTGTTTAGTTTGGTAAGTTTGGTTTTGGATTATGGTATTCACAATATAGTAAAATTTTTGTTGAATATTGGGAAGTAAAGCGGGAATTAATAGAAGTAAAATAATTATGGTTGCCAAGTGGTATATACTACATACAGTTTCTGGTTCTGAAAAAAGAGCGAAGCAGATGATAGAAGATCAGATTGTAAAAAAGAATATGTCTGACCAGTTTGAAGATATAGTTGTGCCAATAATAGAGGTTCCTGAGATAAAAAGAGGAAAACGGGTTGTATCTGAAAAGAAATTTATGCCCGGTTATGTTCTTATAAAAATGAAGATGACGGATGAATCTTGGCATTTGGTAAAGAGTGTGCCAAAGATAACGGGGTTTTTGGGTAGCAAAACTACTCCTAATGCGATGAGTGAAGAGGAAGTTCAAAGAATCTTTAAGCAATTAGAGTCAGAAACTAAAAATGCTACTTCTTCGAGCTTGTATAATGTCGGTGATAAAATTCAAGTTATAGATGGGCCCTTTGATAGTTTCTCGGGTTTTGTTGAGGAAATTGACGCTGAAGCGCAAAGATTAAAAATCTCTGTTTCTATTTTTGGTAAGGCGACTCCTATAGAGCTGAGTTTTAATCAAGTAAAGAAAGGTCAGTGAGTTTAATTAAATAAAAAATTAGAGATCTGAGTAAGAATATAAAATTGCGTAATAATAATTGAAGATATAAGTTTTTAAGGTGGTGATAAAATGGCAAAGAAAATAAACGGTTACATTAAGTTAACAATACCTGCTGGTAAAGCTAATCCTGCGCCTCCTATAGGTCCAGCTCTTGGTCAGAAGGGAGTTAATATTATGGAGTTTTGTAAAGCTTTCAATGCTGCAACTAGTTCTATGGAGCCAGGAACTCCTTTGCCTGTAGTTATCACTGTATATGTTGATAAGAGTTTTGATTTTATTACAAAGACTCCTCCAGCTTCTTTCTTTTTGAAGAAGTTTGCGAAGGTGACAAAAGGTTCTTCAGCTACAAAAAAAGATGCAGTAGTTGGAACTGTTACTATGGCTGATTGCGAAGAAATTGCTAAAATTAAAATGCAAGACTTAAATGCAAACGATATAGTTGCTGCTGCAAAAATTATAGCAGGTACGGCTGAATCTATGGGTATAGAAGTAATAAAAAGCTAATAAATAAGTTGATATAATTAAAGACTGAGAAAAAATCTTATGGGTAAGAAAATAGTTGCCGCAAAAAAAATGATTGATAAAACCAAGGAGTATTCTTTGCAAGAAGCAATCGCTCTGGTTAAGTCTTCTCATTTTGTTAAATTTGATGAAACTTTAGATATTGCGATTAATCTTGGTGTTGACCCAAGGCATTCAGATCAAATGGTAAGAGCTATGGTGTTTTTGCCTGCTGGTACTGGTAAAGATGTAAGGGTAGCTGTTATTTGTAAAGAGGATAAAATTGCTGAAGCAAAAAAAGCTGGTGCTGATATTGCTGGATCTGTGGAGATTATAGATGATATCAAAGCTGGAAAGATAGATTTTGATATTTGTATTGCAACGCCTGACATGATGGGTGTTGTGGGGCAGGTAGCAAGAGTGCTTGGTCCCAAAGGTTTGATGCCAAACCCGAAACTTGGAACTGTAACTGTGGATGTTGCAACGGCAGTGAAAAATGCAAAAGGTGGTCAAGTAGAGTACAGGGTTGAAAAAGCTGGAATAATTCATTCTGGAATTGGTAAAATATCTTTTTCGGAAGGTGATTTACTTAAAAATGCTAAGGTTTTTATAGATTCTGTTGTTAAGGCAAAGCCAGCTGGGGCAAAAGGAGTTTATTTAAAAAGGATTCATGTATCTTCTACTATGGGTTCGTCTCTTAAGGTTGATTTGTCAACAGTGTCACAGTAAATTTTTGGAGAGTATAAGGTGTTAAGATCAGAAAAAAAGACTTTTGTTTCAGAATTAGAAGAAATCTACAAAGATTCTAGTTCTGTAATTATTACTCACTATCATGGGCTTACAGTTGCGCAAGTTACGAATTTGCGTAAGTCCTTGAAAGAAAATGGTGCGTCTTTTAAAATAATAAAAAACACACTGTCAAAAATAGCAGCAGCTAATGCTAAGCTAGAGCATGATCCAGAAATTTTTTCTGGACCAACAGCTATAGCTTATTCTAAAGATCCAGTAGCAGCTGCTAAAGGAGTAGTCGAATTTGCTAAAGCTAATGATAATTTAAAAGTTATCGGTGGTATAGTGAATGATAAAATTCTAAGTGTTAGTGAAGTGCAGCAGTTAGCTAAACTGCCGTCTCTTGATCAGCTTAGAGCTAAGATTGTTGGCATTCTGCAAGCGCCAGCTGCAAACTTGGCAAGAATTGTTCAAGCTCCAGCTAGTTCTCTAGCTAGAGTAGTTCGTGCCCATGCAGAAAAAACAATTAATTTTAATTTACAAAGTCAAAAGAGGTGATTTATTATGGCTAATATAACAAAAATAGTAGAAGAACTTTCTGCTCTTACGGTCATGGAGGCTGCAGAGCTTTCTAAGCTTTTAGAGGAGAAGTGGGGTGTATCTGCAGCAGCTCCAACAGCAGCAGCTGCTCCTGCAGCAGCTGCTGAGGCAGTGGCTGAAAAAACAGACTTTGATGTCGTTTTAGTAAGTTGCGGAGAAAAGAAAATTGAAGTAATCAAAGTAGTAAGAGCAATTACTAGTCTTGGTTTAAAAGAAGCTAAAGATTTAGTTGATGCTGCTCCATCTCCTGTGAAACAAGCTGTAGCTAAAGCAGAAGCCGATGATATTAAAGCTAAGCTTGAAGCAGCCGGTGCTAAAGTAGAAGTGAAGTAATTAAGCGAAAGAGGCTTCGGGGAGTTTTCTTGCTGAGTTTATTAGTAAACAGGTATGTCATTATGTGTGTTATACTTGTTTACTAAAAGTTAGGCAGAGTTTTATACGATATTTACTAGCTATCTTAAAATTACTATGAAATATTAAATCAAATTACGCTTAAAGGTTTAGTGTTTATCATTATTTATTGGTATAAATTGAGATCGTTGTCTAGTTTAGATTAAAGTTTGCTTAACCAGTGCTGAAGTTAATAACCTTTTTTAGGTTGTTGTTGTTGTTAAATAACTTTGCACGTTAACGAAATTATTGATTCTGTTGAAATCTTGAGGTGTAGTTACTTAGAATGCTGCAAATTCAATTTTAATTAAGAATATAAAAAATTATATAAATATCTGGAGATCATATGGCGCAATCCTTACAAACAAGTAAGCGTTTTAGAAAAAACTTCGGTAAAATCAAGTTGGTTGCTTCAATACCTAATTTGATTGAAATACAAAAAAAATCTTATGAAGATAGTTTTTTGCAACTTAGAATTTCTGAACCTGACAAGAAAAATAAGGGGTTGCAGTCTGTTTTATCCTCAATTTTTCCAATAAAAGATCAATCAAATACATCGAGCTTGGACTTTGTAAAATATAATTTTGATGCTCCAAAATATGATGTTGAAGAATGTTTGCAAAGAGGGCTTAGTTTTGTTGCTCCTCTTAAGGTCACACTTCGTCTGACAGTTTGGGAAGTAGATGAGGTAACAGAAGCCAGAGAGATTAAAGGTATCAAAGAACAAGAAGTTTACATGGGAGATATTCCTTTGATGACTCATAATGGAACTTTTGTTATTAATGGTACCGAGAGAGTGGTGGTTTCTCAGATGCATAGATCACCAGGTGTCTTTTTCCATCATGATGATGGAAAAACTCATTCTTCTGGCAAGTTTTTATATTCTGGTCGTATAATTCCTTATAGAGGATCATGGTTGGATTTTGAGTTTGATGCAAAAGATACGGTGTTTTTTAGAATTGACCGAAAGAGAAAGTTGCCTATTACTACTTTGCTTATGGCTCTTGGTATGTCTTCTAGTGAAATCTTGAGCACTTATTATGAAACCATAAATTACGAATTAAAAAAGAAAAATTGGGTAACGGGTTTTCAGGCAGAAGATGTGACTCTTGAAAGATTAAATTATGATCTTGTGAATGCGAAAAATAATGAAGTAGTGTTAGAAGCTGGTCAAAAAATCACCCCAAGACTTGCTAGAAAGTTTGCAGAAGCTGGGCTAAAAAAAGTTGTAGTTCCGCATAGTGATTTGCTTGGTTGTTATTTAGGTAATGATTTGCTTGATAAATCAAGCGGTGAAGTATTAGCAAAAATTGGAGTGCAAATAACTGAAGATATTTTAGCTGCGATTGATAGTGCTGGTATAAAAAATCTTTCTGTTCTAAAAGTTTCTAATCAAAGTGATGCTTATATAAGAAATACTTTGTTCGCTGATAAGAATCAGGATCAAGATGCTGCTTTAATGGATATATTTAGAGTTTTAAGACCAGGTGAACCTTCTACTGTTGAAGCTGGTGCTATTTTATTTAATAATTTATTCTTTGATAGTGATAGATATGATCTTTCAGAGGTAGGCAGAATTAAGATGAATGCTAGGCTCAATCTTGATATAGATGAAGAAAATACTTGTCTAGTTAAGGATGATATCAAAACTATTGTACAGTTGTTGGTTGATCTTAAGGATGGTAAAGGTTCTATAGATGATATAGATCACTTAGGTAATAGAAGGGTAAGGTCTGTTGGTGAAATGATAGAGAATCAATTTAGAATTGGTTTGGTCAGGATGGAAAAAGCTATATTAGAGAGAATGTCGGTAGTTGATATTGATGCGGTGATGCCTCATGATTTAGTAAATTCTAAAGTTTTGGTCTCGGTTGTTAAAGAATTTTTTAGTACATCACAACTTTCTCAATTTATGGATCAGACTAATCCATTGTCAGAGATAACTCATAAAAGAAGATTATCTGCTCTTGGACCTGGTGGTGTAAGTCGTGACCGCGTTGGTTTTGAAGTTCGTGATGTTCATCCAACTCACTATGGGCGGATTTGCCCAATTGAAACTCCTGAAGGTCAGAATATTGGTTTGATTAATTCTATGGCTACTTATGCTAGAATTAATAAACATGGTTTTATAGAAAGTCCATATAGAATAGTTAAAGAGGGTTTTGTAACCGACGAGGTTGTATATCTTTCTGCTATTGAAGAGGGGAGATATAAAATTGCTCAAGCTGATATGGAAATTCAACCAGATGGTAGGATAAAATCAGAATTAGTTAATTGTCGAGTTGAGTCGGGTAACTTTGTAACTGTACCACTTTCTCAGGTTGATTTTATAGATGTAACGCCTATGCAGGTGGTTTCAGTTGCTGCCTCTTTAATTCCATTTTTAGAAAATGATGATGCGAACCGAGCTCTTATGGGTTCGAATATGCAACGCCAAGCAGTGCCACTAGTAAAAACTGATGCTCCTCTTGTTGGTACAGGTATTGAAGGTGTTGTAGCTGAAGATTCTGGTGCGGCAGTAGTGGCATTAAATGATGGTATTGTTGAACAAGTAGATGCTACACGTATAGTTATTAGGACTTTAGAACGTAAGAAAAATGGTGCTCCAGAAGTGGATATATATTCATTGCTTAAGTTCCGGAAATCAAACCATAATACTTGTATTAATCAGAAGCCTCTTGTGAATGTTGGTGATCAAGTGAGATGTGGAGAAGTCATTGCTGATGGTCCTGCGATTGATAGTGGTGAGATTGCTCTTGGTAGAAATGTGCTAGTTGCTTTTCTTTCATGGAGTGGATACAATTTTGAAGATTCAATCCTAATCTCTGAGCGTATAGTAAAAGATGATGTGTTTACATCTGTTCATATTGAGGAATTTGAAGTTGTCGCAAGGGATACAAGACTTGGTCCTGAAGAGATTACTAGAGATATGCCAAATGTAGGAGAAGAAAATTTACGTAATTTAGATGAAGTTGGTATTGTTCATGTTGGAGCTGAAGTAAAACCTGGCGATATTTTAGTAGGTAAAGTAACTCCGAAAAGCGAATCCCCAATGACTCCTGAGGAAAAATTACTTAGAGCAATCTTTGGTGAGAAAGCATCTGATGTTAGAGATTCTTCATTGTACGTTCCACCTGGAGTAGCTGGTACTGTTGTTGAAGTTAGAGTGCTTTCGCGTAGAGGCGTCGAGAAAGATGAACGAGCAATTACAATTGAAAAACAACAAATTGAAAAATTAGCAAAAGATAGGGATGATGAAGTAGCGATTATTGATCATTTTGTGTTTATGCGTTTGCAGAGCATTTTAAAAGGTCATAAGGTGCTTTCTGGTCCTAAATCTGTTAAATCTGGAGTTATAATTGATGATGCTTTGTTTTCTAGTATATCTAAGGGACAATATTGGCAATTAATTGTTGAAGATAACGCTGTGATGAGCGAAATTGAACAGATTAAAACGCAATATGATGAAAAGAAAGATGAGTTGAATAAGCGTTTTACCAGTAAAGTTGAGAAGGTTCAAAGTGGCGATGATTTGCCTCAGGGAGCATTGAAAGTAGTAAAGGTGTTTATTGCTACAAAACACAAATTGCAGCCTGGTGATAAAATGGCTGGTCGTCATGGTAATAAGGGGGTGATATCACGTATCATGCCGCAAGAAGATATGCCTTTCCTTGAGGATGGTACTGTTGTTGATGTAGTACTGAATCCACTTGGTCTACCTTCTAGGATGAATGTTGGTCAGATTTTAGAAACTCATTTAGGATGGGCTGCAAAGAATTTGGGTTCTAAAGTTGGTAATATGTTGAATTCTTATAATAAAAACGAATTGGAAATTGATGCAATTAAAGATTTTGTTTATAAAATTTATGGACAGAGTGATATTACCTCCATGCTAAAAAAACTAACGAAGGAAGAGTTTGTTGAGTTTTGTGATAAAATCAAAGAAGGTGTTTATTTTGCAACGCCTGTATTTGATGGTGCTAAAGTTGAACATGTTAAGGATATGTTAGAATTAGCGGATCAAGATCCATCTGGTCAGGTAAAGCTTATTGATGGTAGAACAGGGGAATATTTTGATCGTGATGTAACAGTTGGTTATAAGTATATTTTAAAATTACACCATCTTGTTGATGATAAAATACATGCTCGTTCTATTGGGCCTTATAGTTTAGTTACACAACAACCTCTTGGTGGTAAATCTCACTTTGGTGGTCAGAGATTTGGTGAAATGGAATGTTGGGCTTTGCAAGCTTATGGGGCAGCTTATACATTACAGGAGATGTTAACAGTTAAATCTGATGATGTTGCTGGAAGAATCAAAATTTATGAAACTATTGTTAAGGGTGATACTAATTTTGAATCAGGTATACCAGAGTCATTTAATGTTATGATTAAAGAATTTAGATCTCTTTGTTTGAATGTACAATTATTAGAAGAAAGTTCAGAATAAGTGTAGCTATAACAGTGCACATAGGTTTTTGATTTATGTGTACTGTTTTTACTGGTATTACTTAATTTAAAAAGCAAGATCGCAAGATTTTAAATTTGAGGAAAAACTATTATGTCAACGAAGGTTAATTTTTACGGTCAATTGAGTAGTACTCAGCAATTTGATCAAATCAAAATAAATATTGCAAGTCCAGAACAGATAAGATCTTGGTCTTTTGGAGAAGTGACAAAACCTGAAACGATTAATTATCGTACTTTTAAACCTGAAAAAGAAGGGTTGTTTTGTGCTAGAATTTTTGGTCCTGTAAAGGATTATGAATGTTTATGTGGTAAATATAAACGCATGAAATATAAAGGAATCACTTGTGAAAAATGTGGTGTTGAAGTTACAACTTCAAGAGTAAGAAGGGAAAGAATGGGGCATGTTGAGCTTGCAGCACCTGTTGCTCATATATGGTTCTTAAAATCTCTTCCATCTAGAATAAGTACTTTGCTTGATATTGCGATGAAGGATTTAGAAAAAATCCTATATTTTGAAAATTATGTAGTTATAGAACCTGGTATGTCGCCACTGCAAAAAGGTGACTTATTAAGTGATGAAGCTTATGTTAAGGCTCAAGATGAATATGGGGAAGATAGTTTTGTTGCTTTGATAGGTGCAGAGGTTGTACAACGTCTTCTTTCTGAGCTAAATTTAGAAGAGTTAAGCAAGGAACTGCAAATTGAACTTCAGGAAACTAACTCTGAAACTAAAAAGAAAAAATTAATTAAGCGTTTAAAACTTGTTGAAGATTTTCTTGGTTCTGGTAATAAGCCAGAATGGATGATAATAAATGTATTACCAATAATTTCTCCTCAAATCAGGCCTCTTGTGATGCTTGATGGAGGAAGGTTTGCTACGTCTGATTTGAACGAGTTATATAGAAGGGTTATTAACAGAAATAATCGTTTACGTCGTTTGCTTGAATTAAAAGCTCCAGACATTATTATTCGCAATGAAAAAAGAATGTTGCAAGAGTCTGTTGATGCTTTATTTGATAATGGTCGCCGTGGTAAAGTTATTAAAAACCCAAATAAACGTCCATTGAAATCTTTAAGTGATATGCTTAAAGGTAAACAAGGACGTTTCAGACAAAACTTACTTGGTAAAAGGGTTGATTATTCAGGACGTTCTGTAATTGTAGTTGGTCCTGAGCTAAAATTACACCAGTGTGGTTTGCCAAAAAAAATGGCGCTTGAACTGTTTAAACCTTTTATATATTCGAAACTTGAGCTTTATGGCATAGCAACTACTATTAAAGCTGCTAAAAAGATTGTAGAAGCTGAAAGAGTAGAGGTTTGGGATATCTTAGAGGAAGTAATTCGTGAACATCCAGTGCTTTTAAATAGAGCTCCAACTTTACATAGACTTGGTATTCAAGCTTTTGAACCTCTGCTTATTGAAGGTAAAGCTATCCAGTTACATCCACTTGTTTGCGCGGCATTTAATGCTGATTTTGATGGTGATCAGATGGCGGTTCATATTCCACTATCTATAGAAGCTCAGCTTGAAGCTAGAGTTCTCATGATGTCTACGAACAATATATTAAGTCCTGCAAATGGTAAGCCTATTATTTCTGCAGATAAGGATGTTGTTCTTGGCTTATACTATCTTACTCTCGAACTTCCAGGTGATCCTGGTGAAGGAATGATCTTTGCTAATATGGCTGAAGTTGAATTTGCACTTTATGAAAAGGTAGTTACTTTACATTCTAAGATTAAGTTTCGTATGAAAATTATTAATTCAGAAGGTGAATACGTCGAGAGTGTAGTGGATACAACGCCTGGTAGATTGATTCTTGGTGAGTTGATGCCTAGAGATAACTTGAACATCGATTTCAAATTAGTAAATAAGCAGATGACAAAGAAGACAATTTCTAATGCAATTGATTCTATTTATCGTTATTGTGGACAGAAAGCTACAGTAATATTTTCTGATCATTTAATGCAATTGGGATTCAAGTATGCTTGCCAATCTGGCATTTCATTCGGTATGGATGATATGATGGTACCAACTTCAAAAGGAAAGCACATAAAAGAAACATCAACTTTAGTAAAAGAATTTGAACAGCAATATTCTGAAGGACTAATTACTTTTGGAGAAAAGTTTAATAAGGTTGTTGATGCTTGGTCTGCTTGTACTGATAAGGTTGCTAGTGATATGATGGACGGCATTGCAAAACCTTCTCTTCTGGGGGGGAGTAAAAATAATGTACAAAAGTTGAACTCAATTAACATGATGGCTATTTCAGGTGCTAGAGGTTCGGCTGCTCAGATTAAGCAACTTGCTGGTATGAGAGGGCTGATGACAAAACCTTCTGGTGAAATTATTGAAACTCCTATTATTTCAAATTTCAGAGAAGGGTTAACTGTTAGAGAGTATTTTAATTCTACTCACGGTGCACGTAAAGGTCTTGCTGATACTGCTTTAAAAACTGCAAATTCAGGGTATTTGACTAGAAGATTGGTTGATGTAGCTCAGAATTGCATTGTTTCATCTGCTGATTGTGGCACGACAGACGGTATAGAAATAAAAACTATAATTGATGGTGGTGAGGTTATAATATCTCTAGCTGATCAGATTTTAGGGAGATCAGTGACGGTTGATGTTTATCACCCAGTGACAAATGAATTGATAATCTCTGCTGGTGAGTTAATTGATGAAGAAAAGTTGGAAGCTATAGAATCTTCTGGAATAGATTTTCTTAAGGTTAGATCTGTCCTTACTTGTAAGATACGTTCTGGTACATGTGCGAAATGCTATGGTCGTGATTTATCAACAGGAGATCTCGTTTCTATAGGTGAAGCTATAGGTGTTATTGCTGCACAATCTATCGGTGAGCCTGGTACTCAGCTTACTATGAGAACTTTCCATATAGGTGGAGCTGCTACGAAAGGTGCAGAAGTATCTTCTGTTGAAGCTTCTTATGATGCAAAAGTAAAAATTATAGGTCGTAATTTTGTTGTTAATTCTGAAGGACGTCAGATTGTTATGAGCCGTGCTTGTGAGATATTGTTAGTTGATGATAAAGGTAATGAACGTTCGAGAAACAAGATACCTTATGGTGCAAGGTTGATGGTTGGTGACGGTTACATGGTGAAAAAAGGGCAGAAAATTGCTGAATGGGATCCTTATACTATTCCAATCATTACAGAAAAATCAGGTAAAGTTGTGTTTACTGATATGATAGAAGGTTTGTCTGTTAGAGATGTTATGGATGATACTACTGGGATCTCAAGTAAGGTAGTTATTGAGTCAAAACAATACTCAAAAGGAGCTGATTTGCGACCACGTATACAATTGCTAGATTCAAATGATAAAACAATTGAATTATCAAATGGTTTAGAAGCTAAATATTATTTACCATTAAATGCGGTACTTAGTATAACAGATGCTTCGGAAGTAGCTGCTGGTGATATTCTTGCTCGTATTCCTAGAGAATCAACAAAAACAAGAGATATTACAGGTGGTTTGCCAAGAGTTGCTGAGCTTGTGGAAGCAAGAAGACCTAAAGATCATGCAGTAATTGCAGAAGTAGATGGGCGTATTGAGTTTGGTAAAGATTATAAATCAAAAAGAAGGGTTGTTTTACATCCATCAGATGGTTCTGAGCCAATTGAGTACATGTTACCTAAAGGAAAACATGTTGTTGTAAATGAAGGTGACTTTGTAAAAAGAGGGGATATGCTTATTGATGGTAATCCTGTTCTTCAAGATATTTTAAAAGTTATGGGTGTTGAAGCTCTTGCGAGATATATGGTTGAACAGATTCAGGCTGTCTATAGATTACAAGGTGTAAAAATTGATGATAAACATATTGAAGTTGTGATTCGTCAAATGTTACAGAAAGTAGAAGTTACTCATCCTGGTGATACTACTCTTACAGTAGGTGAGTTGATTGATGCTACAGAACTTGAGGACGTTAATGAAAAGCTTCTGAAGGCTGGAAAAGAAACTGTTCGCGGGGAATCAGTCTTACAAGGTATTACTAAAGCATCATTGCAAACTAATTCCTTTATATCTGCTGCTTCCTTTATGGAAACAACTAAGGTTCTAACAGAAGCTGCTGTGGCTGGGAAGCTTGATAAATTGGTTGGTTTAAAAGAAAATGTGATTGTTGGTAGATTGATACCAGCTGGAACAGGTTTTTATATGAACATGGCCAAGAAAGAAGCGCAAGATCGAGATAGAAAAATTATTGAAAGTGCTTAGGATTAAACAAATTCTAAGCCATGAATAATAACAAAACAGGGTGTTGTGTTTGTCTAGATAAACCTAGTTTGAAGAGAGTATAAGCTATTATAATTTTTTAGGTTGAATTAGCAATGTTGTTGCTTATCTAATGGTTTTATTCCTTGTGCCTAGTATCTAACCTAAAAAGCTGGAGTTTCATTAATTCTCTTAAGTCTTTAAATTTGCCTCAAGGATCAAGCTTGAGGCAGTGATTTTATCGTTTACTGTTAAGTTTTTAATATAGGATATTTTTCTTGGTTCTTATTAGGTAGGCAAAGAATATGGAATCAAAGCTTTTATTGTTAATAAACATAAAAGGATATTAGTGAGTTCATAATATTTACTACTTTGGTGACTAGAAAACTGTAGGCTTTAAATATAATAGATTAGTTCAATTTAAATTATATTTTGTTTAAGTGAAATTTTGTCTAGACATCTTAATATGACGATGTTAAAATCAATCTCAGATATAATTTCAGAATTTATGCTTAACCCAAGATTAAGAAAGGTTTCTTGGTTGCATTGGCAAAAGTCAATAGCAGGAGGTGGTGGTTGTAGGACAGTTCCTAGAATCGCACAATAACTATTTAGTACAACCACCATATCTAAAATGTATAGAAATAATCTTAAAATATTATTGTTGAAAACTGTCTATGAGGTTCTTCTACTAGCATAGTGAATTAACTCGTACATTTTTCAAGATTTTTCTGGATTTTCTTTGTTTATCGTCATATAAGTTTTTTAAATAACATTTAAAGTTGAGATTTTATGGATAAGGAAAGAGCATTGGCAGCAGCGCTGAGTCAAATAGAAAAAAGCTATGGCAAAGGTTCTGTGATGAAACTAGGTCAGCGTCAAGAAATGAATATTGAGGCAATAGCTACTGGATCCATTGGCCTCGATGTAGCCCTTGGGATTGGTGGAATTCCTAAGGGAAGAATTATAGAGATTTTTGGCCCTGAAAGTTCAGGAAAAACTACTTTAACACTGCACATAATTGCCGAAGCTCAGAAAAAAGGTGGCACATGTGCTTTTATTGATGCTGAGCATGCTTTAGACCCTATCTATGCTAAAAAACTAGGGGTAAACATTGATGAGCTAATTATTTCCCAACCAGACACAGGTGAGCAGGCTTTAGAAATTACAGATACATTGGTTCGTTCTGGTGCTGTTGACTTGATTGTAATTGATAGTGTTGCTGCTCTTGTACCTAAAGCTGAGATCGATGGTGAAATGGGAGATTCTCATATGGGGTTGCAAGCAAGATTAATGAGTCAAGCTCTTAGAAAATTAACAGCCTCTATTTCTAGAACTAATTGCATGGTCATTTTTATTAATCAAATAAGAACGAAAATTGGTGTAATGTTTGGTAGCCCAGAAACTACTACTGGAGGAAATGCTCTTAAATTCTATGCTTCAGTGAGGCTGGATATCAGGCGCGTTGGCTCTATCAAAGATAAAGACGAAGTTGTTGGTAATCAAACAAGAGTAAAAGTTGTTAAGAACAAAGTTGCTCCGCCGTTCAGAACTGTGGATTTTGATATTATGTATGGTTATGGTATTTCAAAAGAAGGTGAGATTATTGACATAGGAGTGAAATATGATTTTATTGAAAAGTCTGGATCTTGGTTTTCTTATGGCGATGTTAGGATTGGGCAGGGCAGAGAAAATGCTAAACAATATATGAAAGATAACCCAGTAATTGCTAATGAATTATCTGAAAAGATTAAAATGCAATTGCTTAGCGCTCCAGTGAGTTTTGATTTAACAGACGAAACCACAGAAGATACAAATTAATAGTTCTATTTATAAGGTAAGTATAATGACAGATTTAAACGGAAACATGGCCTTTGTTACTGGTGCTAGTGGTAGTATTGGTGCGGCAGTTACTAAAAAGTTACATAGCCTTGGAGCACATGTGTTTATAAGCGGTAGCAATGAAAAGAAACTAATCGATCTTGGTAAAGAATTAAAAAATAATTATACTATAAAACTTTGCGATTTATCTGATTTAGAAGCAACAGAGCAATTATTATCTGATATAGAAAAAATAGATATTCTGGTGTGTAATGCTGGTATTAATAGAGATACATTAGCCATAAGAATGACAAATGAGGATTTTGGGTCGGTGATAGATGTTAACTTAAAGTCTAATTTTACTTTAAATAGAGAAGCAATTAAGAAAATGATGAAAAATAGATATGGGAGAATTATAAATATTTCTTCCGTAGTAGCTGTTTCCGGTAATGCTGGTCAGGCAAATTATTGCGCATCAAAAGCAGGGTTAATAGGTATGACAAAATCTCTTGCCTATGAGGTTGCAACTAGGGGAATTACTGTGAATACCATTGCACCAGGGTTTATTGTTTCAAACATGACTGACGCTCTAACAGAATCTCAAAAAGATGCAATAATGCAAAAAATACCCTTGAAAACTTTAGGTAGCCCAGATGATGTAGCGCATACAGTAAGTTTTCTTGCTAGCCCAGATTCATCATATATTACAGGGCAAACTATCCATGTTAATGGTGGTATGCTAATGGTATAGAAAACCTAGAAATTGCGGTGATTAAGTCATAAATTAGTATTTCTTAGAAAGTTTTGCTGACTATTATTGAATAATATAAATTTATTTTTATAGTGGCAAAAGAATTCTTTTTGTGTTAGAAGTGTGAACTGATGTTTTGCTTTAGTGCAAAATAACAAAATTATAGAAACGATAATGAGGTTTTTTATGAGTGATAATATCGAACAAAAGATAATCAAAACTGTTGCGGAGACCCTTAGAATAGATGAGGGTACTATTTCTCTAGAATCGAAATTTGTTGATGATCTTGGAGCAGATAGTTTAGATTTAGTCGAGCTAATGATGGCAATAGAGGCTGCTTTTGAATGCGATATACCAGATGACAAGGCTAGTAAAATTGCTACCGTTGCAGATGCAGTTAAATATGTTGAAAAACATATTAGTGCCTAAAGAATTTTTAGAACTAAAAATTGGATATTATTAATATGAAATCCTTAAGATTTTCTGAATTATCACTTGATGATTATATAAGAAACATTGAAGAAGGATATTTTTTGAATGCAGTGAAAAATGGGGATTATGATAGAGTAAATGACCGGCTTTATCTATTTACGCAAGAAAGAAGTATTAATGAGTTTATTATTAATCTTAGCCTTGTCTTCGGTTAAAGATATACGAGTTGAGCATAAAGCTGAGTCTTTGGAACATAAAGATGAGTTGTTAAACCAGAAAGAAGATCAAACTCTATTAGGTGATAATCTTAATCAACATGATCCAGAAAACTAGATTTTTACTTGAAGAAATGGTTTAATATAAGGACAGCAGGTTATATCAAGATGAGTCTTGGAATTTTGATAAAGTTTATATAGTGTTCATGTCAAAAATAATATGTAAGAGATAACAAAAAAAAGATTTTCATTATGTCAACTAGAAGAATAGTGATAACTGGTGTTGGAATGCTTACCTCACTTGCTTTAAACACAACTGATACTTGGTCTAAAATCCTAGCTGGTAAAAGTGGAGTAAAAAATATTTCATCTTTTGATACTGGAAAAATAGCGTGTAAAATTGCTTCAGAAATTCCAGAATTTAATCCTGAAAACTATATAAACCCAGGTGATGTAAGAAAAATGGATAGATTTATCCATTTTGGGATAGCAGCTGCAATTGAAGCTGTAGAAGATTCCAATATTTTGCCACAAACGGATTATCAAAAAGATAGAACAGGGGTGATGCTTGGATCTGGTATTGGTGGTCTTAATATGATAGAGAAAACTTCTGTTGAGTTTCATAATTCAACTAGAGGAAAAGTTAGTCCTTATTTTATCCCAGCTTCATTAGTGAATTTACTTTCTGGCCATGTATCGATTAAATACGGTTTCTCAGGTCCAAATAGTGCTGTTTCTACTGCTTGTTCAACAGGAGCTCATGCTATTGGTGATGCGGCAAGAATGATAAAATATGGTGATGCTGACATTATGATAGCTGGTGGCTCTGAAGCACCAATTACTCCAACTGGTGTAGCAGGTTTTGTATCTGCAAGAGCTCTTGCAACAAGTTTTAATGATAAACCAGCTGAAGCTTCAAGACCTTGGGACATAGACCATGATGGTTTTGTTATGGGTGAAGGGGCTGGTGTTGTAGTTCTTGAAGAATATGAGCATGCAAAAGCAAGAGGAGCTAAGATTTATGCTGAAATAATAGGTTATGGGTTAACAGGTGATGCTTATCATATTACTTCTCCCAATGGACGTGGTGCTTATAGAGCTATGGAAAATGCTTTAAAAGATGGTAAACTTAATCCAACTCAAATTGATTATATAAATGCTCATGGAACTTCAACGAAGATGGGAGATGGGATTGAGTTAAATGCTGTGCAAACTTTATTTGCAGATAATAAGAATTTTAGCATGTCTTCAACCAAATCATCTATTGGTCATTTACTTGGAGCTGCAGGAAGTGTTGAAGCCATATTCACGGCTCTTGCACTTAGAGATCAAATCGCACCTCCTACTATTAATTTACATAATCCTATCGAGGGTGTTGAAATAGATTTGATTCCTCTTAAAGCAAAAAAAAGAGAGATCAACTACGCTTTATCAAATTCTTTCGGTTTCGGTGGAACTAATGCTAGTTTATTGTTAAAAAGAATTTAACATCTTGTTTTTTTGATTATTGAGTCTCTTGCTGTGCTACTAAAAGCCACTAGCTTGTAAGAACTTTAGTGATTTTTGTTCCTAGAAAAAAACAAGCTATGCTTAACCAAACGCTAAGCATTAAGTAGAAAGTAGCTGACATATATTTGTCCTTCTCAATAAGTGATCCAAAGTCTAAGGTAAATCCAGAAAAAGTGGTGAACTCACCTAAGAGACCCGACATCAGAAAATGTTTTATACTCTCTGATTCTAACCAATAAGAGGTGGTTAGTTGAACTAAGATTCCCATAATAAAACAACCTAAAATATTAATTATTAAAAGCTGAAAAGGAACTCCAGCAATCATTGAAGGTAATATTTTAGATAAGCATATACGAGTTATAGCTCCAAGAGCTCCACCTAAACCAACAGCTATGTATTGTGATATCATTGTTATCCTATCAAGTTACTGTTTATAGTTCTGTGAATTAATGTTTTCTTAAGATAGTAAAATCTTAGCTGA
>JBGCEX010000061.1:0-2552 GCA_045106635.1 Rickettsiaceae bacterium
CGCTTCAATACGGCATTTTCTTAGTGTTGAAAACTTGTATAGTTAGACAGCTGTCTTCTTTGACACACAGAAACTATTAACTTTTTAACTACGACAAATATCTCTTCAATAACTACGACATTTATTTTGCAAATTCACAATCACAGACTCCATAAATTCTAGAACTTACACAAAGAAAGTCAGACAATTTGAGTTTTCTGATTCTCATTGTCTGATTTCTACAAATTAGTTCTTAAAAAATTTAAACTATCTCTATGAAACTCATAGACAAATTAAAACACCTTCTTAATCAACTTGATCGCCTATTACAAGTGGATCTTGATTTCCAACATCTAATGTTACAGGAAGACTTAATAACTCCACTGCTGGATCTAATTTGGGGATAGCTTTCTCTACAACTTCTATCTCTTTTGCCTTTGCTACTGATATCATCATTGACATACTTAATGGTGATGCTTGTTTTTCTCTTACTTTACTTTCCTTGCTTTCTTTTTCTTCTTCTTTGCTTTCTTGAGCACTATCTTTTAGCACCTCTGCTAATCCAAAGCCAATAGTGTCTATTATCTTACTAGCTCCATCTCCGAGTTCATCACCTATTTCTCCTTTTAGGTGCTCTTCTATAGCTTTGTCAGCCATAGAACCAGCCCATCCTGCTAGTTTTACAACAATACTACTGAAAATTGGGGCTAGACTCGACCATATTATTTTAAAAGTATCAAGAATTTTTTGGCCAATAGATTTTGAAACAGCTTCTACATCATCTATTTCTAAATCATTTGCTAAAGCATATTTTAGATTTCTAATTTCCATAGGAGTTAAAGAATTTATATGCTCAATCATCTCTTCTTCTAAGTAAAACTCTGGGTTCTCAGGATGTTTTAATAAAAGCTCTAAACTTCTTTTTGAAACAATAGTAACTCCATCCTCTTCTAAATCTTCTATAACAGATAGAGCAAGTTCGTCGCTATTTTGTTTTGCTAACGTTATTTGAGCATCTTTTTTTACTACCTTCCATCCTGCCCTTTTCGCAAAAAATGATAATTCTTTTATGTTTTGTGCTTCTTCACCTTGAATGTTAAAGGCTTCAGGATGAGTCATTAATAGGTTAAATTGTTTTTTTAGTGCTGGTTCGATATCTGAAAATTTAACTTTCTTTTTCATAAAATTACCTATTTTATTGATTAACCATGTAAATGTAAAAAAATCATGTAGCAACAAAAATAATGACTATGTTTACATAGCCTAAATTATCGCATTTATAAGTAAACAAAAGATTAATAACTTAATGCGAGTTTAAGAAATTTAAATTTCTTACCGTTGTCCCAAGTTGCTTATGAATTTCTTGTGCATTATTTTTGTGATTAATACTTACAAGAACCATTCTACCCTTACCAAAACCAAAATCATTTTTAAAGTCATATATTGTTCCTAAAACTAGCAATTGGCTACTGTCAATTAAATCTTTGTATTTACTTATAGCTAGCTTAACTTGATTATTAACATTTTCAACAATTGCTAATTTTAGATCAGTTTGAGATAGTTTTAATGATTTCAATTCATTATCTATAGCTTTAATATTAGTTGGTTTACCAGATAAAACAGACTGCACAGCTCCACAAGCTGAATGACCAATAATTAGTAAAAATGGAGTTTTAAGAATTCTGACCCCAAAGTCTATTGAACCTTCACAGGTACTAATTTGATTCCCAATATTTCTTATTGCAAAGATGCTATTTTGTGGTGTTTTATCAAAAGATTCCATCTGTACTCTGGAATCAGAGCATTTAAGTACAGTAACTTTAGGAGTTTGATCATCCCTAAAGCTATCGAAAAATGCTTCGCCATGTTCACAAGCGAATGCTAAGTTAGTATCAAATATATTATTTAGAAAAGTAACTAAATGTGCATTATCAGATAATTTCATAAAATAATTAACTTTTAAAATTTACAATAATTATAGTATAGTTTGTAAAAATTTCTGGTGGAGTCAGGGGGAATCGAACCCCCGACCTTTTGAATGCCATTTTAAATGCTACTTGTACGACAACATGACCATAATATACCTTCCAGTTTAAAAAGCAATCATTTATTAAGTCAAAACACTCTCAGGCTATTAATAAGCCAGCCGGAGAAACTTTTAGATTTAATCCATGTAACTATTCAGAGGGGAGATATTATATTGCTGACAATACAACATTACATTTGACTACCAGCTAAAATACCACCGTCAATATTAAGTTCTATTCCTGTAATATATTTAGATTCATCTGAACCAAGATAAAGAACGGCATTAGCCACATCTAATGGTTCACACATGAAACCAAGAGGTATGTAAGATGCTATATCTAAAGTCTGTGATAAACTTTGTGTAAGTTGCAAAATAAATAGTAAGTAAATACTATAAAAAAAGTAACTTAACTACAAAGGTCAAAATGACTAAAAAAGCAGTAAAAAAAGAAGTAGATATAAATACAAAAATAGTAGAAGAATTATTATCAAAAGCAGATCCAAGTGAGCTATTTGGTAGAGAGGGATTATTTAATCAACTAAAG
>JBGCEX010000007.1:0-44302 GCA_045106635.1 Rickettsiaceae bacterium
TATGCCTCATGTACTACTAAGTTATTTGAAGCTTGGGTTGACAGTTTTTGATAAAAGATCTGCAATCTGGTCAGTATGTAGTTTTGGACAATGCATCTTTTCATAAATCAAAGCTAATAAAAGGATTAATAGAATTTGTTGGATGTAAAGTGATTTTCTTCCCGCCTTATTCACCAGATTTAAACTATGAAGAGGTGCATTAAAAGCAATATTTTTCATTTTGATAATATTATATAATGCTTTAGTTTGCTTCTTTGATACGCATATCTTAACTTAATTTACTATTAAGTACTGTGTCTAGATCAAATTGTGTAACTTTTCATATTCTTTAATGACGTTATTGCTGTCTCCGTCGGCAATAACGTTACCATTACGAAGCCAAATAATTCTATTACAATAACTACGTACTAAATCCATAGAATGAGAGCTTAAAACCATAGTGCAATCAAGTGAAAGAAAATTTTCCAGCCTTTTTCTAGCTTTAATTGCAAATTGTGCATCTCCTGTACCAATTACTTCATCTGCTACCAAAATCTCTGGATGTATTGATGTGGAAGCAGCAAAAGCAAGTCTTAAAGCCATACCAGCAGAGTAAGTTCTAACCGGTTGGTAAATAAAATCACCAAGTTCTGAAAACTCAACTATAGAGGGTATCTTTTCTTCTGCTTCTGTGCGACTTAGACCTAAAAACATAAGTCTGATTTTAATATTTTCAACCCCAGTAAGATTTTGTTCAAATCCAGTATTAAAATCAAGTAACGGCGATACTATTCCATTGATTTTTACTTTACCTTGACTAGGCTGAAAAATCCCAGATACTGTTCTCAGTAGAGTAGTTTTGCCTGATCCATTAAGACCAATTATCCCGACTTTTTCTCCATTAGCTATATTAAAGGATAAGTTATTTAATGCTCTGAACGTTTTGGCCATTGGTTTTTTAGCTTTCACATAAAAATTCAGTAAAGCATTTTTAAAACTGTAAGCATCTTCATTGTCAAGATAATAATCTATCGACACATTATGTAATTCTAGTGCATTCATTACGCCCAAAACGCTACAAACCGTTCCCAATTTTTTTTTAATATTAATTTAAATAATATCATAATAAATACAAAAGTTAAGCTGATTAAGTAATGGCGTGATGGAGCAAAATCATTGCTTAGTAATGGATGTCTAATGATTTCAATTAGAGAAGCTAAGGGGTTTATATAAACTACAATTCCTATACCTTTCTTTATAAGAATTTCGGGAGGGTATAATACTGGTGTTATTATAAATAACAATGCTAAGATAGAAGTTATAGCGTGTTGTAAATCTCGATATCTAAGACCCAGATAAGCCAAGCTACCACTTACGCCATAAAAATAACATATTAAGATTAGAATTCCTGGTAACATGTAGAAAATGCTCCCAACATTGAATTTATCAAAAATCATCAAAACTCCTATAGCTGTACAAAGGCCAACAGCTAAATAAAATAAGGAGGTAAATAATGTACGGAATATAAAGATGGATTGAGGTAACGGTAGTTGTTTTAGATAATGATGAGCTATTACAAATGTATCACACCCTTCAACCATAGCAGCTGACATAAAAGTCCAAAGAACTGATCCTATCGTCAAAAATGGAATAAACTCTGATGTTTTCATGCCAAAAATTTTTGACCAAACGAATCCAGCAACTAATGAAAAAAACAATTGTTGTATAACAATCCAAGATATCCCAAGGTAGGATCTTCTGAATCTACTTTTTAAATCTTGTTTAGCCAAAAAATAATATAAATCAAAATATTTAATTGCTACTGATAAATCACTTTTCATACATAAACTTCTGATTGAATAAGGCTGGTACCTGCGGCATCTTTATCTACGATTTTGATATTCTCAAGTAAAGGCCATTCTATGCCAATTTGACTATCTGACCATAAGATACTTTTTTCTAACTCTGGAGCATAATAATCTGTAGTTTTGTATAACATTTCTGATGAATCTGCAAGAGATAAAAACCCATGAGCAAAACCAGCTGGAATCCATAATTGTTTTTTATTTGCACCAGACAAAAAAGCTCCAACCCATTTGCCAAATGTTGGTGAGTTTTTTCTTATATCAACAGCTACATCAAAGACTTCGCCAGTTATTATGCGCACTAATTTACCCTGAGCCTTAGGGGTTAACTGATAATGCATCCCTCTTAGGACACCTTTATGTGAACATGATTGATTATCTTGAACAAAATTTACTTTTTGCTCAATTATTTTTTCAAAATTATTATGATTAAAGCTTTCAAAAAAGAAGCCTCTATCATCAGAAAAAACTTTTGGTTCTAACAGAACTACTTCTGGAATTTCTAATCTAGTAAATTTCATTTTATATTTTTTCCTTTAAGAGTTTTAGAAGATATCCACCATATTGGTTTTTTGACATTTTGTTACCAAGGTTTTCTAGCGTAGTATCGTCAATCCAACCCATACGCCATGCAATCTCTTCAGTACATCCAATTTTAAAGCCTTGTCTATGTTCAATAGCTGCAATAAATTGCGACGCTTCCAGCAATGATTCGTGAGTGCCAGTATCAAGCCAAGCATATCCTCGTCCAAGTGTGGTAACTGTTAATTTGTTTTCTTGTAAATAAATTTTATTAAGATCTGTTATTTCAAGTTCTCCTCTAGCTGATGGTTTAATTTGGCAAGCAAAATCTACTGCATTTTCATCATAAAAATATAAACCAGTGACAGCATAATCTGATTTTGGGTTGTTTGGTTTTTCTTCTAATGATATTGCAACTCTCTCTTTGTCAAATTCAACTATACCATATCTTTCAGGGTCACTAACTTTATAAGCAAAAATTGTTGCTCCATCTTTTTTTCCATTAGCATCTAACAATAATTGCGATAATTTATCGCCATGAAAGATATTATCTCCAAGAATCAAAGCACTAGGAGAATTATCAATAAAATCAGCGCCAATTATAAATGCATGAGCCAGGCCATCTGGAGAATGTTGTACTAAGTAACTAATATTAATTCCCAAATCTTTACCGTTGCCAAATAGTATCTTAAATAACGGTAAATCACGGGGAGTGGAGATAATTAAAATTTCACGAATTCCAGCTAACATTAAAACAGAAAGAGGATAGTAAATCATTGGTTTATCAAAAACAGGGAGCAACTGTTTCGATATTCCAAGAGTTGAAGGGTAAAGACGTGTTCCTGCTCCCCCTGCAAGTATAATGCCTTTTCTATTCATATAATAACTTTCATAATTTTTAATTCTTCCAACAAACAAGGAATATATACTTCTCATTTTTGTAATACAAGGTTAAATTTATTAGTTAGTTTAATAGTATTTAATCTTGAATTTAAAGGGCGTTTTGCTAGGCTTTTATAAGTTACTGATGATATAGGAATTATGTTTTTAGGTAAACAAGTTAATTTAGCACCAGAGTCATGAGATTGTTTTATTAAAGCTTTAACAACGTCATACTAAGATTATTTCTCCTGTAGTTGATAAATTATAGATGCTGCTAAACTGCTTTGGCGGTAACGATGAATCTATCATTAATTTATCCAGAATAAAAGATGTAACATTTGCTATCAAAGAGGTGTTTGTTGGAGCTCCAATTTGGTCACTAACTATTGATAAGGATTATTTTGTTTAGGCTAAAGTTAAAATTGTTTTGCAAAATTTTTTCCGTATGAATCATAGATCCAAGATGTTCATAAAATTATATGTTTTTGACATATAGACTGAATATAATTATCTATAGTTAGTTTGTTCTTCGTATAAACATTCAAAGGGTTGGGAGTATCATTTTATGTGCAAGGAGTATTTTTAACACCATCAAAACATACTCAGTGGAATAATATATTAACCAAGCATTTAATATGGACGCTTTCTCAGTAATGATTTTAACAGCTTCAGAATTAATTGCAAAAATATTTCTACGATCTACTTCAGTTTTATCAACATCCGTATAGCCAGTAGCATTAATTATGACATTTAATTTATGCATTTTAATGCACTTTTTTAATTGATCAAAATTTCTAAAATCTAAATCATTACTTCCATAAACTATGACCTCCCCAAGTGGTAAAATAGCAGGATAAAGCCTGCGTGCTAGCTGACCCTTTTTACCAAATAATAATAGTTTTTACTGATTTTTCTCTATTCTTGCTCTTAAAGCTTTCACATATGCAACTATTGAATCATCATAAATTATTGATGCATCTCTATTAAATTTTATCAGAGCGTCTATTTTAGCTTTTTGACCATCGTCACTAAGACCTCTTGCAATTATATGTACACGGGCTAGTTTGTTTAATTTAAAGAATTCCCAATCCCGCGCCCAATAATGATTGATTCGGATGTGATTTCTACTTTCTTCTGGTAAAAATGGTCCTTTGAAATATTCAAAATTTTCTGTAACTTGGGAATATCCTAGAAATAAGTGAGCAAAATGCGGACTATCAAAATCCTTTACATATCTAGGTTTTACAATAGTTTTAACATGCAAATCTTTTTGATTACTTGACATCAGTAAACTCTCAACCATCAATTTATCTGGCATCACTTTTTCAAGCGCGCCACTGCCAAAAATTTTCCAATTTATAGATAAACTTGCATAAGCATCATATTTTTTTAGAAGCTCAACAAGATTTTTTTCTTTAAGCGGAAATAAAAACTCATCCGTATCAATAACAACCAGCCACTCAGTAACATTTTTTAAGGCATGTGCAGCATCTGTATATATTCTTGTTTGTAATCTATTCCATTCTTTTATATCTTTTGGTTTTTCTGTGACTTGTTTTAATTCTACAATACCATCTTTGATATAGGGCTCTATAACTTCCATATAATTATCATTACTCAAATGGTTATAAAGATAAAAATGTTCTACTCCCATTAGCCTATGGAATTCTATCCATTCTTTAAGAAATCTAGCCTCATTTTGCAAAAAAGCTACTAAGCTTAAATAATACTTAGGATTTGGAAGTAGTTCTGCCTTTAAAATCTGCGTATGATTGGTAATATGAGAATCCTTGAATGATAGTTTAGATTTTATATAATCAGCAAGAGGATTCAGATTATATTTATTTGTATATAAATATTGCCTAACATAAAAAGTGGTTTCAAAGGTTTCGCTAGGGTTTTTACCTTCCTTCCAACCATGTTTTATATAATGATCAAAAGGATTGATATTTTGTACTTTAACTTCTGGGTAATGTTTAAGATAATAATCTTGGTCAAAATAATAATGAGCAAAGCAGTTGAGGAATTTTTCATTCTTATTTAGTTCTAACAATCTAAGACTTGTTATAATTAAAACAACAAATCCAAAAATATATAGATATTTATTACGATTTTTTAGCATAATTACTATTGAGCTATTAACTTCTTAAACAATTCAAACGCTTGTTTCATAGGTAGTGGATCTTGGATGCAGTCTTCTTGAGGGCGAACATGGCTATTAAATCGATCTATAGCAGCTTTTTTAATACCTTTTTCTCTTACTTCTGCTGAAAAGGAGCTCCAGTGCGTTCCATAATCTTTGGATAATAAACCCAATTTTTGCCCTAAGTTATTTGCGTTAGCTCCATTCAAATATTTTTTTTCTGTTTGTTTAAGAGAGCGCATTTGAAAATGTCGCATGTCTAATCCAAGTTTATTGCCAGCTACGTAATTTGCCTTCCTGTTATAATTTATTGGGTTTGCTGAATGATTGCCTTGAGCAATTATCATATCTAATTTCCCTCTTAACGCTATCTTGCCAAATCCTGGTGATAAAGATTTGAAACGAAAATTTAAACTACTATAAAAAGGAATAGAAAAATCAAAATATGGATTAAGTTTTATTGGAAAGTGATTATATTGGCTTGTAAAAATGATGTCTTTGTTAGATGGGATATTCGATATGATATCTTGTAGTCTAATAGTTGGGTACCAAAACTCATCTGCATCTACTGGGAAAATCCATTCTACTTCTGGCCATATAGAATGAGCCAAGTACATAGCGCCAGTTGTTTTTTGACTTTGTATATACTCTAATATTGGATCATCAACAATTATTACTCTTCCTTTTTCTGCAATCTGGTTTCGAAATTTTTCTATAAGAAATCTAGTTTTGTCCGTTGAATTATTATTAATAATTACAAACTTACGAAACCCTACACAAAAATGCCAAACCAAATTCTCATAAATAATATCATCTTCATCTTTTACCATGCTAATTAGTGCTATATTATCTATCCCATTTTTATCAAACTTGACTGTTTTTGTCATAAGATTGTTATTATTTTTAGCATCATGGGAAAGGTTTTTTTGTTCCACCTTTTTTAAGTCTGATTTTGCTGATAATTTATTTAATTTTGACTTCATTGGGTTTTCTAATAAAAAAACCATAACTAAGGGAAAAAATATCAAAATTGCTGATAGGCTGATTTTAAGAATTAAATTTGTTTTCATAGTTTTCCAGTTTTTCTGATCCACTCCTGATTATCTAGATACCATTTTACTGTTTTGGCAATTCCAGTTTCAAAAGATTCTTTAGGTTGCCAATTTAGTTGTTTGTGTATTTTATTCGAGTTGATTGCATAGCGCCTATCATGGCCTTGTCTATCTTTTACAAAATTTATAAGTGCAGAGTACGATTTTAAGCCATTTTGAGGTCGAGGAGCTAATTCATCAAGTAGAGAACATATAATATTCACAACTTCAAGATTTGTTTTTTCATTATTCCCACCAATATTATAAAATTCTCCAGCTGTTCCTTTTGTCAAGACCTCCATTATAGCTGTACAATGATCACTGACAAATAACCAATCACGAATATTTTGTCCATCACCATATATAGGTAGATTCTTGCCATTAAGAGCATTAGTAATAATTAGTGGTATTAGTTTTTCTGGAAATTGATATGGTCCATAATTATTTGAACAATTTGTGATTATTGTTGGCAGAGCGTAAGTATGAAACCAAGCTCTGACAAGATGGTCAGAGGATGCTTTGCTTGCAGAATAGGGACTATTTGGTTCGTAATTTGATTCTTCAGTAAAAGCTGGGTCATTTTTTTCTAGTGATCCATAAACTTCATCAGTACTTATATGTAAAAATCGGAATGTTTTTTGTTCATCAGATGTCAAATTATCAAAATATAAACGAGCAACTTCTAGTAAGTTATAAGTGCCTATAATATTTGTATGGATAAAATTGTTTGAATTCAAGATTGAGCGATCAACATGGCTTTCCGCTGCAAAATTGACTATTGCCCATGGTCGATATTGTTCAAACAGATTAGTTACTAGAGTAGTATCTGCAATATCACCTTTTACAAAAATGTGGTTTGAATTATTTTTTATTGAAACTAAATTATTAATGTTGCCAGCGTAAGTTAATAGATCCAAATTCACTATTCTATCTTTTGATTTTTTTAGCCAGTCAAGAACAAAATTAGAGCCAATAAACCCAGCTCCTCCAGTTACTAAAATTGTTTTTTCTATCATATTTTATTTAAAACTCCTCCTACAAATAATGCAATATTGCCAAGTAATGTCTGGCGATAAATTTTACATTTTAAAAATCCTGTAACTCTAGGAAACAAAGAACTTTCTCTAGCTTTTATAAATCTATTTAATTTACTTTTATTATCTTTGGTTAGTATATTTGAGTTATCCAGTAATATTTTGATATTTCTATCGTTCCAAGATCTAAAAGAGTTGTTTAGTAACATTTTTAATCTAGATAATCTAGCAAAAAAATCATTATTAGCACCTATTATATTGCTGCCATGTTGTCGGTATAAAAGTCCTGGACTAGAATCGTAATATATAAAACCTTCTGCCCCTGCTATTAACTGATATATAAACCAATCATGACTTACAACATTGATATCAGATCCAGCTTTTATTATTAAATCATGAGCTGCTTTATTAAAAACCATGGTATTACCCCCTGCAATACTTTGCACTAAGGCATTGGAAAATGAAGGTTTTTTTGTGAATAAGGGAGAGTAACCAATTTGATTTCCAGTAGCATCAACTAAAATAGTCCGTGAGCAATATAGAGCAGGTATATTAGCATCAATTTTTTGTAAATAAGCTAAGGCTTTTTCAAGTTTAGATTCAAGCCATATATCATCTTGGTCTGATAGAGCATAAAAATCAAAATTACCATCAGTACTTGCTATTCCATTCAAAAAATTTTTAGCAAAACCTAGGTTAAGGTGATTTGACACGAAACTAACTTTGTGGTTTTGTTTAAAAGTTTTAATTAAATCTTCAGTGTTATCGGTTGAGCCATCATCATAAACAAATAAATGCCAATCTTTGAAGCTTTGGTTAGCAAATGATTCAAGCTGCTCTTGCAAAAACTTTTCGCCGTTATATGTACACATTAAAATAGCTATATTAGCAGTCATGAATAAGTTATTTTGATTTTTAGTACAAAGCATATACCAAATTAGTATTCTAAACAATAAGAGAGAGTTACATTTTGATCTTTTAACGTGTAATAATGAATTTAAAAACTTTCTTTAAACCAACTCAAATATTGCTAATAATTCAATGTGATGACTCCAGTAGAATTGGTCAAGAGGAGTTATTTCCTTTAATTGGTATCTATTATTGTGTAAAATAAGTTTTGCGTCACGAGCAAAGCTTTCTAGATTACATGATAAATATATAATAGTTCTAACTGTGTTTTTAGAAAGTAAATTGGCTTGTTCTTTTGTTCCAGCTCTTGGTGGGTTGATAATTACCACATCATATTTATTTAGTTCGTCCCATTCTAATGGTTTAGTAAATAAATCACGTTGGTAGATGCTTGCTTTTAAAGTTGTGTTCTTAACTGCTTTTGTTAGTGCTTTAACGGAAGTATTTTCTGTTTCAAAACCATCTATAACACCAAACTTACTAGCTGGAATAGTTAAAGTACCTCTTCCACAGAATAGGTCGGCAATTTGCAATGGTTTTGTAGTTTTGATTTTATCAAAACAGTTATTGATTAGGTTTGTTAAGATAATATCTGATGATTTACTAACTTGTAAAAAACAGTGATTATCAATTGCTACAGCTACGTTGTCAAATAGTACATATGGATTTTCAGATAAATATATTAAGTTCCATTTTATGTTATTTATAACTGTAAGTTTGATAATGTGATTATTTATAGCAAAATCTTGAAGAATTTCTGTTAGTTCTGGAGTAATAATATTGTTGTTGGTTATTTCAATAACTAAATCGATTCCGTTATCTGCCTGTGTAACAAGAACTTTACATTTTTCTTTATCAATTAAAAATTTTTTTAGTATATTTTTGAGTTGTGGTATTAGATTTGATAATTCTGTTGTTAATAGCAAACAATTATCAATATTTACTATTTGATTAGAGCGAAATTTTTTAAAACCAAGGAATAATAGGTCTCGTTTTTTTATTGCTTCGAAAACAGCTCGTCTACGATTGTTAGCGCCAATAAATTTTATAGGAGATATTGTGCCTACTACAACGCTATAGGTTGCAAGAGTTTGTTGTAAATTGTCTAATTTGATTTTGTTATAATAATCAACATCAAGATGTTGTAAACTACATCCACCACATATAGTGAAATATTGACAAGGTGGTGAAATTCTATTTTCTGACTTATCTAATATTTTAGAAATAGTGTAAGATAACTTATTTCTGTAAATATGTTTTTCAAACTCTATAATTTCATCTGGTATGGTGTATGGTAACTCAATAGGTTCAGAGTCCAATTTTGAAATACCAACACCTCTGCAATTAAGCGCAGTAATAACACATATGTTGCGCTCAATAACAGCCATTCTGGATAGTAACTATCTACCGTTGCAACAATCTTTTAACTTTTGACCAACTTTAAATTTTGGTTGATTATATTCTGCTATTTGTATTGTAGCACCAGTTCTAGGATTACGACCAGCTCTTGCAGCTACTTTGCTAACGCTAAAACTACCAAATCCAACTAAAGATATATCTTCTCCTCTGCCAAGTGCTCCAATAACAGAGCTAGTGAACATGTCAATAACCCTTTCAGTTTCTGCTTTTGTACAATTATGTTTTTCAGCAATGAATGATACGAAATTTCCTTTGTTCATATGAATTTCTCCTTGTTAATTATTCAGTTTTGTTAATCAATCTAACGTTTTAGATTCTAACACCAAGTTTCTTTACTCTTAGTAGGAAAAAAAACTTTCGCTATATTTTCTTCTCAACTATTTGCTATCATAGCACACTATTTTGAAAAATATAGTTAGCCCTAGTTTCAAAAGCATTGATCATTTTATTCGTAGCTATAGGAAAAAATGTTCCTATAACACTGTTTAGTATCATGGATTTGCATTCAAAATCAATAGAAAAATTTACCTCACAGTCATTATTTAATTTTTTAATGCTCCAAAAGTTTGTTAATTTCTTGAATGGGCCAGATATTGCTTCAACATTTATTTCGAAGCTTTCTTTATTTTCTGTTGTGATAATTTGAGATTTATAACTTTCTGTAAATAACTTAAAGTTGATTGTTAATTCAGCTGTTAGTTCGTTTTTAATCTTTGAAAGTAATTTTGCTTTAGTGCACCATGGTAAAAACTCTGGGTATTTTTCTATATCTAATATGATGTCTCGAACAAATTTTGCTTGATAAGGAAGCAGTCTTTTGTCATTAAATGAATGCATTTCTTTTAATTGTTACAGTGTTGAATTCTATACTTTTACAGGCATCACAACAAAATTGTCTTTAGGGTTTTCTAATGTTTTAATAAGAACAGGGGATGATGTGTCGTTTAGATAAATTTGTACTTGTTCTTCTTTGAGAGTTCCTAAAACATCCATAATATAGCGTGGGTTAAAACCAATGGTAATATCATTGCCAGAAAAACTACAGTAGCTGTCTTTGTTATCAGTGGAAAAAGGAATACTTTCATTTGCCATACCTTTTGCTTCGCCTGTTGCTGTGATTATAAGATGAGAATTATTTAATAGAAGTTTAATAGCTCGAAATTTATCTACGGTAACAGTTGCTACTCTATCTATTGCATTTGCAAGTAATTTTGTGTTGATTATTAATTTGCTTTCGTTAGTAGTGGGGATAAAAGTTTCGTACTCAGGAAAGCTACCATCAATTAGTTTAGAGATTAGAATTAAATTATTACAGGCAAACTTAACTTTATTTGTTCCTAAAGTGACCAATAAATCTGAATTAATATTTTTTGCATCTTTAACAATTTTTAATAATTCAGCAACGGTTTTTTTAGGGATTATTACTCCAAAATCATTTGCATTAGTTCCTATTGTGCTCACAGCTATTGAAAATCTATGTGCATCGGTAGCAGCGCTGGAAAACTCTCCGTTTTTGACATGGAGATATATACCATTTAAGTTATATCTGGTTTCTTCATTAGACATGGCAAAACTTGTATATTCAATAATACGCGAAAACTCTGCACAACTAACTTTTAATGAAACTTCATCATCTAAATCTTCCATTTCTGGAAAATTACTAGCAGGTAAAGTGAGCAAATCAAATTTGCAAGAATTGGTAATGATTTGTAGATGATCTGAACCTGTTTCCTGTTTTAAGAGTATTTCTTTGTCAGGAATTTTTTTAACTATTTCAGATAAAATTTGTGTTGAAACAGTAGAATGCCCTTCTTTTTTTATATCAGCTCCTATGGTTTGGTTTAAATATAAATCAAGGTCGGTTGCTCCTATTTCTAAAATTCCATTACGAGCAACTAATTTTACATTACTCAACTCTGAAAGAACGTTTCTTTTTTCTACTACTGAAGTTGCAAAACTAAGTGTATAAGATAGTTCTTTAGTTGGGATTATTAGCTCCAAACTGTTATTATTTGTGTTTTTAGACATAGTTGATCATTAATTATTAATTTATTTATACATTAGTTTTGTAGTACGCGGGTTAGTAGATTGATTTCTCCTCGGAAATCAACATCTTCAGAGATTAATTGTTCTACTTTTTTTACTGCGTGCATAACTGTTGTATGATCCTTTTTTCCAAATTTTGCGCCAATATCAGCCAAACTTTTTGGAGTAAGTATTTTAGATAAATACATAGCTATTTGCCTTGGCCTAACCACAGCTCTGACTCTTCTAGCAGATGACATTTCAGAAACTTTTATAGTATAGTGATTAGCTACTTTCTTTTGTATATCATCTATAGTAATTATTCTTTCATTAGAGCGCAACAAATCTCGCAAAATATCTTGTGTATTTTCAAGAGTTATCTCTCTACCAATTAAAGTTGAATGTGCTATTACTTTATTCAAAGCTCCTTCTAGCTCTCTTACATTAGAAGTAATTTTTGCGGCTAAAAAATCTATAACATTTTGAGCAATTTGAATATTCATTTGTTCTAATTTTGACTGTAATATTCCAACTCGTAGTTCGTATGTGGTACTATGTACATCAGCAACCAGACCCCATCCCAGTCTAGATTTGATCCTATCTTCTATATTATCCAGATCTGACGGTGATCTATCACAAGAAATAACCATTTGTTTATTATTGTCAATAATTGCATTAAAAGTATGGAAAAACTCTTCTTGAGTACTATCTTTTCCGCATATAAATTGAATATCATCAATCATCAATACATCAACAGATCTGAATTCTTCTTTAAAAGCCATAACATCTTTGCTTCGAAGAGCTTTTATAAATCGATACATGAATTTTTCTGCAGACATGTATAAAATTTTTCTCTTTGGATTTTTTTTCCTAGAGTGCCAAGCAATAGCATGCATTAAGTGAGTCTTACCAAGACCAACACCACCATATAAAAATAAAGGGTTGGATTTGGTTACAGCTTTCTTTGATTCAGCAACTGCCAATGCTGCAGCGTAAGCAAGTTCATTTGGAGAGCCAATGACAAAATTTTCAAAAGTGAATCTTTGATCAAGGAATGCCGTCGCACTATCTTCTAGTGCTGAATTTTTAGAGTCACTTTTTGTGAGGCTTTGTGTTGACGTAGTTACTATTGATGAAGTATCTTTTGTAATTATATCTACAGATTTTATTTCAGGATCATAATGAATAAATAACTTTGATATAGTATCGAAGTAATTAGATTTAATCCAATCTCTGACAAAGTTACTGGGTACGGATAATAATAATTTGTTATTTTTCGTTGTTTCGCAAAAAGTAAGTTTACTAAACCAGTTTTTAAACAGCGCATCACCGTAGTGGCTTATGAGGTCACGACTAACATCGTTCCATAAATTGTTATAGTAGTGGTCATCTTTTACCATGGTTACGAATTGCTCTAGTTGTTTCATATAATCAAATATGGATTAAGAAATGCTTAACAAACTTAAAGCCAAAGATTCAAATTTGAAGCTAAAAAATTACTTAGTTAATATCAATAAATTTTTATATCAATAAAATAGGCTTGAAGTTTTCCTCATAGAAGTGAATAATATTAGTAATAATTTTTTTTGCAAGATTTTATCTATGACTATTCAAAAAAGAGAACAAATGATCAAAAAACTACTTTATCAAAGTTGTAATAGAGGTTGCAAGGAAACTGACCTTATTATTGGTGAGTTTGCTAGGGAAAATCTAGATAAAATGACTGATGCAGAAATGCTTCTTTTTTCAGATGTGCTACAGTTAGCAGATGTTGATATTTATGATTGGTATACAAAGAAAAAAGTTTTGCCAGAAGACAAAACTAATTCTGTTATTATTAAGTTATTAAATTTTATTCCATATAAATGATGCAAAAAATTCATATACCCTTTGTTTCTAAATGCTTTTTTGCCCATGAGTATTTTAACAACATAAAAAAAAATATTTTATTGGTATTTGCTGATGAAGAGTCAACTTTAAAAGCTTACAAACATCTTCAGTTTTTAGTAGGTAAAAAGGATAATAACAATGTTTTGTATTTCCCTTCGCTTGATACTTTGCCTTATGACCGTGTTTCTCCAAATCATGAAATAACAGCAACAAGAGCAAATATTCTAACTATTCTAAGTTTTAATAAATCGCCAAAGATCATTGTTACAAATGCACAGAATTTAATTGTTAAAGTGCCTCCACCTAGTGTTTTTAAAAACTCAGCTATAACTATTGCTTTAGGGAGTAAATTTTTAATAGAGGAATTGGCATTTTTTCTAGTCAATAATGGGTTTACGAGATCAGCAAGTGCGATAGAAAGTGGAGAGTTTGCCATTAGAGGAGAAATAATTGACATAGTACATTCAAACAACATAGGATATAGAATTAATTTTGGTTGGGAGATTGTAGAGTCTATTAAGGCGTTTGATGTAAATAGTCAAATTTCAACAAAATCACTTGATAAATTAGAGTTATCTTCTGCTAGCGAGGCAATTTTAAATTTTAATAATATAGAGGTGTTTAGAAGAAATTTTCTACAAAATTTTGGTGTTAACTATATTAAACATCATATGTATGAGTCAATTATTTCTGGTAAGAAATTTCAGGGGTATGAACATTTATTATCATTATTTTATGAGGAAATGGCTCATTTAAGTGATTATTTATTTGATCATACAGTAATTTATGACAATTTATCCTTACAATCAATTGCAGAACTAGAAAAATCTTATGAAGATTTTTATCAATCAAGAATGATATCTAATAAACTTAATCCTGATTCCTTTTATTTCGCCATTACTCCTGAACAACTTATTGTTTCAAGTGATGCAATAAAGGAAGTACTCAGCTCAGGTGATAATTTATTTATTGATAATGATTTTGTCAACAAAGGAGATGCTATGGAAAATAATGTCGATCTAGTTGCTGGGTCGAATGCTCGGAAAAAAGAACTCAGTAGGGAAGTTGAATGGTTGCGCTCGCTTGAGTTGCCTCGCCAAGATGTTAGTTTACAGAATAATCATGTTACTAATCATTCCCAATATAATACAACGAATATGTTAATTAATTTAATCCATGATAACAAAAATAAAGTTATTATCATTTGTTGCGACGCAAAAAGTGCAGAACAAAGAATAAATAATATTATTGAAAATCAAGAATATACAACTAATAAAATATCATTTCTTAAAGAAGCTAAAAAGGGTTTGATAAATACAGCTATTACTCCTTTGGCTCGTGGGTTTTTTACTAAAGATTATTTGTTTATTTCAGAACAAGATGTTTTAGGTAAGAAGTTTACTTCTCAGAGCCATAAATCTAGCCGAAGAAAACTTAAGAATATTTTGGTTGAGCTTGATAATATAACAGAAGGAGAGCTTATAGTTCATAAAGAACATGGTATAGGTAAGTTTGAAAGAATAGAAACTATAGAAGTTAGCGGGGTTCCTCATGATTGTTTAAAAATTCTTTATTTTAACAATGATATTCTATATTTGCCAGTTGAGAATATTGATCTAATAACAAAATATGGTAATGAGGAAGTTGTCCTTGATAAGCTTGGTGGACTAAACTGGCAGAAACGTAAAGCTCGTCTTAAAAATCGAATAAAAGACATTGCTAGTAATTTGATTAAGATAACAGCGGAGAGAGAATTGCGTGGAACGGAAGCTGTGAATTTTGATTCCGAGTTATATTTAAATTTTTGCAATCGATTTATTTATAATGAGACGGAAGATCAGCTTTCTGCGATTAGAGAAATTGAGGAAGATTTAAAAAGTGGCAAATTAATGGATAGATTGATTTGTGGTGATGTTGGGTTTGGTAAAACTGAGGTAGCTATGAGAGCTGCCTTTATGGCTGCTTTTGATTATGAAGATGATCATCCGCAAGTAGCAATTATTGCCCCTACTACTATTTTGTGTCGGCAACATTATATGAGTTTTCTTGAGCGGTTTAAAGATTTTGATATTACTATTAATCAGCTATCTAGACTCGTTACTAGCACTCAAGCAAAGACAATAAAAAAAGATATAGAAAATGGTAAAATAAATATTATCATTGGCACTCATGCGCTTTTATCAAAAGACATAAAATTTAAAAACTTAAAACTTCTAATTATTGATGAAGAACAGCATTTTGGTGTTACTCAAAAAGAGCATTTAAAAGCCTTAAAATCAGGGGTTCATGTTTTGTCGCTTTCTGCAACACCAATACCTCGAACATTACAAATGTCGATGTCTGGACTTAAGGATTTAAGTCTTATTGCAACGCCTCCAGTAGATAGACTGCCAGTCAGAACAACTGTCATGCCATTTGATGGTATAATAATCAGAGATGCTCTCATGCGTGAACGTTTTAGGGGTGGAAAAAGCTTTTATGTAGCTCCAAGGATAAAAGACATCGAATGGATTGCAAAGAAACTAGCAGAATATGTACCTGAACTCAAATTTAAGATAGCTCATGGGCAAATGTCACCTAGTGACCTTGATAGTATAATGAATGAATTTTGTGATGGTAAATTCGACATACTACTCTCAACAACGATAATAGAATCAGGGATTGATATTGCCTCTGCTAATACGATAATAATTCATAGAGCAGATATGCTAGGTCTTAGTCAACTTTATCAACTTAGAGGCCGGGTTGGTCGTGCTAAAGTCAGGGGATATGCTTGCCTTACATTGATGAGCGATAAAGTTACTACGAAACATTCTTGGAAAAGATTGGAAATATTACAAAATATCGACTCTCTTGGTGCTGGCTTTACCATTGCTAGTCATGATATGGACTTACGTGGTTTTGGTAATTTAGTTGGGGATGAGCAATCTGGACATATCAGGGAGGTTGGTTCTGAACTTTACCAAGAAATGCTTGATGAAGCTATATCAGATCTTAAAAATCAAAATTCTAATGAGAAATATTTAGATTTTACCACTTCTATTAACCTTGGTCTAGCCGTTTATATTCCTGCAAATTACATCGAGGATAGTTCACTCCGTCTTGCTATATATAGAAAAACAGCAAGTCTTAAAAATCATTCTGAAATTGAGGCGTTTAAAGATGAGATGATAGATAGGTTTGGGGCTATAGCTGAGGAGTTTACTAATTTGTTGAAGATAGTTGAAATAAAAACCATCTGTCACTCTTTAAGAATTGAAAGTCTTGATAGTGGTCCAGGTGGTTTTGTTATCAAATTTAATAAAAATTTTGATGTTTCTGATTTTGTGATGTCTTTTGTACAAAAGTTTCCAAGACATGCTAAGATCAAACCTGATAATAAATTAGTTTTTATTAAAAATTTGCAGAACTCAGCTAACATTTTAAAAGAGGCAGAAGATTTGCTTGCAGAGTTAAAAAATTGTACAGTTATAAAATAAAAATATTAGAGAGATATGCGTTTAACTAGAATACAAATTAAAGCAATTTGTGAGGTGTTTGCATTACATTTTATGAAAGAAGACAGTATATGGTTGTTCGGGTCTAGGGTTGATGATAATAAAAGAGGTGGGGATATAGATCTCTATATAGAAACAAATTACACTGATCTATCTTTTGTTGCGCAGAAAGAAATTAGTTTTTTAACAGATTTAACAAAAGTAATTGGTGATCAGAAAATCGATGTTATAATAAATTTTTTGAAGAAAAATAAAGATTTGCCGATTTATAAAGAAGCAAGGAATACAGGGGTGTTAGTTTCAATGAGTCCACGTTCTTTTTTAATAGATTATACTAAAATAGCAGATATTCACGCAACTAGGCTCGAGGAAGCTTTGAAGGAAGCGAAGAAATTAATGCCAATTACAGCCTCTGTTCTAGAATCTTTACCTCTTGAGAAGTTAGCTCTTCTTGATATGATAACAATGCGTTTTAGTAAATTACAGGATATTCTTGGGGCTAAAATTTTGCCACTGATTTTAGAAATCCTAGAAGAAGAAGCTGACAGCTTTATTGATAAACTAAACAAATTGGAGAAGCTAGGTTATATTGATGATGTAAATTGGTGGGGGACGTTGCGAACAATAAGGAATAAAATAGCTCATGATTATCCAAATGATTATGCTATGCTTTGCGAGCATCTCTCAATATTTCTCTTTAAAGCATCTGAGTTATTAGAGTTTTGGGATAGATTAAAAATAAAAATAGTTAAGCTATAAGCCTAAGGTAAATCCTATGTTGAAAGAATCAAATAATGAAAGTTTATATAGAGAAGTTAAGTCTAAGTAATTATCGTAATTTCAGAGAATTAGATTTAGTCTTTAATAATAATATTATTGTTATTATAGGTGAAAATGGTAGCGGAAAAACAAATATTTTGGAATCAATATCGTTGCTGACTCCTGGAAGAGGGTTAAGGGGGGCAAAATACGATGAAATATCTCGTGATAATCAAGAAAACTGGTCTAGTAGTGTATATTTGCAAAGTAAAATAGGTAAGGCGCTTTTAGAATCTAATTTTTTAATAAATGTAAATTCAAGAACAATAGAATATAACGGAACAAAAATCCGTAGTTCGGAACTGAGTAATCTTGCAAATATCATTTGGTTGACACCTCGAATGGATGGAATATTCTTGAGTTCAGCTTCTGATAGGAGAAGATTTCTTGATAGGATAGTTTATAATTTTTACTCGGATCATGCTAGCAACATAAATAAGTATGATTATCTAGTAAGTGAAAGATTAAAACTGCTTCTGCAAACTTCATCAGGCTTTGATGTTTCATGGTTAAAAATTCTGGAAGCAAAAATTGCTAATTTAGCTCTAAAAATTAGTGGATTACGCTCAAATGTGGTGAGTTTTTTACAAGAATCTATTGCAATTGTTGATGCGCCATTTCCAAAAGCAAAACTTAGTGTTAATTTATTGTTTGAAAGAGAAGTAGAAGATGAAGAATTTTTAGATAAATATACGGTAAATTTGAATAAAAATAGGCAAAAAGATAGAATTACTAAACGAACAAGTTTTGGAATAAATAAACAAGAGCTTATTGTAGAGCATAAGGAAAAAGGGCAATTAGCAAAATTTTGCTCTACAGGTGAACAAAAGGCTCTGTTGATATCAATATTGTTGGGTCAAATTGAAGCAAATAAAATAATAGCTAAAACCACTCCTATCCTATTATTAGATGAACTTTTTGTTCATCTAGATGATATACGTAAAGATTCTCTTGCTGAATATATAATAAATAGTAGGCTACAAACATTTATCACAGCAACAGATATGTCCGGTTTAGATAAAATTGCTGATATAGCTCAAATTATTTACATCTAAACCGGATTTGTTATCTTGAATTGTTTCTATCTCGTTGAGATGATTTATTAGGTGGTGTTTTAGGAGTAGGAAGAGATCCCAAGTTAATATCGCTGCTGACGCTTTTACCCCTTTTTAAAGTTTTTGTTTTAGCTGCTTGTATAGTTTTTGCCTGGATAGGAGCGTTTCTAGAAGTTTTGACGATAGCAATTTTTGGTTCTTTTAACTTGCTAGTTCCTTTAATGTTATTGCTTGAGGCTGAGACTTCTATTATAGCTTCTAGATCTTTTTTTCTGCTTACTGGTATACCAGCTCTATTGTCACTTTTTGTGCCATAACATCCAACTGTTGCTCCTCCTGAATTGATGCCCCCAGCTTGTTGAGATGTATGCCCAGATGCAAGTAATTGTCCATCAATATCTTTGACATGTGCCCCAATCTTACTAGCTATAGCTCTAGCGCTCTGATCATGTTCAGCAAGCCCAGTTCTATCTTTACCACTTGCGCACATGTTTAATATTTCTTCTCTAGTAGGAAGTTTTGTCATTCCTTTTGGTGTTGATTCTAAAGCTGATAGAGTTGTAGTTAATTTGTTAAGTTTTGTTGAGGTTTCAAGGCTAGAGTTTTCAGCGTCCCCAAATCTTAATATAGAATCAGCTTTTTCTACAGAACGTCTTAGGTCAATAGCATTTTTTAATATTTCTACTGTTGCACTGTTTATTTTTTTATTAGTTAGTAAATCATGTATTTCCTTTTCTGCATTACCGGTTCTAAATAACCTGCCAAAAAAGCCTTTTGGTTGGAGATGAGATTTAATTTTTTTAAATTCTTTGTCTTCTGGAAGAGAATCTGCCAATTTTTTTAAGGTATCTTTGGTTCCTTTTAGGTCATTGGCAAGGCCAGAATATCTAAAAACATTAAAAGCGCTGTTAGTTTCTTTGCCTCCAACCTGTTTCATGGCTTTTTTGGTGCTTCTAACTATTTCAGGGTCATTTCCCCATCCGAGAGGTCCAGAGTTGAAAGTATTGCAATGTAATGTTTTATCTGATCCGATCCATTCTTGAGCTTGTTTTGCATTGCCATTTGTAATATCTTGTCTAGCATTTTTATTTCTGGCAAAAGAAGCTAATGTACCTGAATGTTTAGAGGTGTGGAGTATATCTAGTTCTCCTTCTTTAGAAATAGCAGTAATCTTTTCAAAACTATTTTTCATTCCGGCAATTTGTCTTAGCTGGGTTGAGATGACATGTTCTCCAGCAGTGATTTTACCAGCGTATTTTTTACACAATGCTTGTTCCCATTTTGGCATTGCTGTATACCACGAGGGTTTATTTGGAGTATCATCAGCTATAGAAGTATACTGTTTTTTTGACCTTCTGTAAGGCTTTTCATTGCTACTTCTGCTTCAACTACTGTATGAGTTTGTCCATTATGCTTAATTGAAGAAACAGTCACTATGTTTGAGTGTTTATCATTAAAGTTTTGAAATTCTTTTGCAACATTTCGTTTTTTATAAGCATTAGCTGTTCCTTGCTCTTCAAGAAATTCACCTAGCTTTGTGGTTTCTTGTTTCAAAAGTCCAGCTAACTCTTTCTGGGGTGTGCCACTATGTTGATTGGATAATTTATCCATGAATTCTAATGCTTTCTTTTGTAGAGCCTCTTTTAGTTCAGGTTTGCCTTCTATGGTGGCAATATCTATACTAGCTCTCACAGCATTTATATACTGCATTTCAAAAGCTTCGGTTTCTCGGGCAGGTGGAGTTAGAGCGCCTCTGGCATCCCTGACTACTATGGGAACGTTATCTTTAATTACTTCATGTATTACTATACCAGTTTTAGCATCCCTTAAACGTTCAAGGCTTTGTAATGCCTCTGCAAACCTTCCTTCTGATGCAAACTTTGTTGCATTTTCACGATGTTTTTGTAAATCTTCTCTAGTAACCCCTTGGCTTTCTTGATTAGATTGCAGGAATTCTTGAGTTGCTGTTAGAGTAGCTTCTTTGTCAGAGTTAAATTTATCATAGATGGATGATTTTGACATATTAAATTTGTTATTTGTTAGCTTAATATAATACATTGTAACTATGCTTATATTAATGCAACTTAAAAATGAATTAAGTCGTGTAGATTATTGTTAATAAAACTCTTGTTGCTACAGTTTGTTTAAATTATTTACATAAAAATATCAGCTTATCATGTTTCTTTCTAATTATAAAAATGCAAGATTCTCTTGCTGAATATATAATAAATAGTAGACTACAGACATTTATAACATCGACAGATATGTCTGTTTTAGATAAAATTGCTGAGATAGCTCAAATTATTTATGTTTAACAAAAAATAAATAGTACAATGAAATTAACAAGACCAGATTGGATTAGAGTTAAAGCTCCGAATTCTAAAGAGTATCAAAATACTAAAGAATTAATTAGTAAGCTTAAGTTAAATACTGTATGTGAAGAGGCAGCTTGCCCAAATATTGGTGAATGTTGGCAAAAAAAACATGCAACTGTTATGATATTAGGGTCAGTTTGTACTAGGGCTTGTTCATTTTGTAATGTAGCAACTGGTCGTCCTGATTTACTTGATCCTCACGAACCTGAGAGACTTGCAGAAGCAGTGGGTAAGTTAGGTCTTGAACATGTAGTAATCACTTCTGTAGATAGAGATGATTTGCCTGATGGTGGAGCTATGCATTTTGCTCATTGTATAGAACATTTGCGACAATCTTCTCCAAATACTACTATCGAAATTCTTACGCCTGATTTCTTAAAAAAAGAAGGGGCTGTAGAGATAATAGTTAAAGCAAAACCAGATGTATTTAATCATAATATAGAAACAGTTCCTTCTTTGTATAAAAAAATTAGGCCAGGAGCTAGATATTTTCATTCGTTAAATCTGCTTTATAAAGTTAAAACATTGAATCCAGAAATATTTACAAAATCAGGGCTTATGGTTGGTCTTGGTGAAACTGATTCTGAAATTATTCAAGTAATGGAAGATTTAAGAGCGGCAGATGTTGATTTTCTTACTATTGGTCAATATCTGCAACCAACAAAAAAACACGCTGAAATTGCAAGATATGTTACGCCAGAGCAGTTTAAATATTTTGAAAGAGTCGCTAGAACAAAAGGGTTTTTAATGGTGTCTGCATCTCCTTTAACTAGGTCTTCTTATCATGCTGGAGATGACTTTAAAATAATGAAAGAGGCTCGTCAAGATCTACTTAAAGCTATGTAACAAAAAATGTAAATATCAAACTAATAGCTTTAAATTTTTAGTATTAAAACCATGAGGAAGTAATATGTTGATTGAAATTATTTATTTTGTATAATTACTTTTGTATCCATTAGATCTTGGTAAAGTTTATGCAAAAAGTCTCTTTTATTTATTTCCTATTAATGTCGTTTTTACTAACAGGTTGTTTACCTGCTATCTTTACTGGAGCTACAGTATCTGTTGCAGAATTTGCAAAAGATAGACCAGCAAGCGAAGCTCTTACAGATATGAGAATAGCATCCGGAATAAAAGCATCATTTATAAAAAATAATTTTAGAGAATTATATACCAAAATTAAAATACAAGTGGTGCAGGGTAGGGTTCTATACACGGGGTTAGTAGATAAAGATGAAGATATAATTAGCGCTGTTGAAATTGCATGGAAGCAAGAAGGAGTTGTTGAAGTTGTGAATGAACTCAAAGTAGATAAGAATAGTGGAAAATTTGATTTTGTCCAATATACCAGAGATACTATGATTACAAGCCAAATCAAATCAAAAACTTTTCTAGAGAGGAGCGTAAAATTTGTCAATTATACAGTCATTACATTAAAAGATGTTGTTTATTTATTTGGTATAGCAAGATCAGAGGAAGAGTTACATAAAGTGGCTAATATAGCTGCTGGTATCAATGGAGTACAGAAAGTAGTTAGTCATGTTAAAGTAAATGAATTTATTGCTAAACAAGATGATAACTCCGAAACATTGTTGATTGATGAAGGAGAAGTTTCTGGTTTAAAGAGTGAGCATGATTCGATAGATAGTTGGTAGATTCTGTACATGTTTTGCAAGCTAATAGCGTATATTTATAATCATAGTTTTTTAGTAACATTCTTTCTTCTTGCTGTTCTGTTGTGTTCTTGCAAAAGTACTTCGAAATCATTCCATAATTTATCTAAGGAGGATAGGCATAATACGCAATATAAAGGGCATTTTAAAGTAGGGAATAAGTATAAGATCAAAGGAAAGTCATACAAACCTAGAAAATATAGTAAATATTCTAAAGTAGGTAGAGCTTCTTGGTATGGTCACAAAGATGGAACACATGGTAAAAAAACAGCTAATGGTGATATATATAATAAAGAGCTATTAACTGCTGCGCATAAAACTCTTCATATGCCATCTTTAGTTAAGGTCAAGAACTTAGAAAATGGTAAATCTATTATAGTTTTGGTTAATGATAGAGGGCCTTATGTGGCTGGTAGAGAAATAGATGTATCAGAAAAGGCAGCTAAATTACTTGGCTTTAGAAAAAAGGGTGCAGCTAAAGTAAAGATTCAGTATTTGCATGCAGAGACAAAAAAATTATTAAGAACTTTTGGTCTTGTTGATAAAGAAGGATTTAGATCGAAGAAACCATTGCCTAATAAAAAATGTAGTGTTAACTGTCATGTGAAACTTGTAAACCTGAAATATGGATGTAATATTGGCTCTTAATCTGAATAAACAATTTATATTAAATCAAATTTATTTGTATTAATTTATGCAAACAAGAAATGACCAGATCTCTAAAATTATATATTTTTCTTTGTAGTGTATTTTGTACTACTTATTGTTACCGGTAATTTAATTTTTCAAAAATTTGTTATTATTAATATTTTATTCTTGAAACTTGAATTATCAATTGGGGTTTTGTTATACCCTGTTACTTTTTTGATTTCTGATTTGGTTACTGAATTTTATGGCAACCAACATGCGAATCACATGATCAAAACATCAGTTTTATGTAGTTTAGTTGTTATGTGTTTAATCATGATAGGAGACTATTTGCCAGCAACATCTTGGTCGAATATTGATGATGATAGTTTTCATAAAATGTTTAGTGTGTATGGTGTTGCTTTTCTTGCTTCAATAATTGCTAGTTTCTTTGGTCAGTTGTTAGATGTGCAAATTTATTTCTACTTGAAGAAATTAACAAAATCTAAGCATCTATGGCTTAGGAATAATCTTAGTACGATACTTGCTCAATTATTAGACACTATATTAGTATTAACAATACTTTGTTTTGCAGGAGTTTTATCTTGGGAAAATTATTATACAATATCTGTGAGTTCTTTTGCGTTTAAAGTAAGTGCATCTTTGGCTGGTACGCCATTTTGTTATCTTGGATATTATTTGATTAAAAAATTTGTTGTAAAAGAAAAGGAAAGTTTAGAATCTGTTTCTCTAGAGAGTAATAAAGGTTTGCACCAGAATGGTTAAAAGTTACAAATAGCTAAGTTATTCTAATCTTCAAATTATGCATTATTTTTTTTCCTCGACCTCATTATGTAAGACAGAGAGGAGTTAGTTAAACTCTGGTTTGCACATGTTTTTTCGCCATTGCGTAGTTAGGTAAAATAAGATTAAACAGATACAAAGTAAAGTTGCAAATAATATTGTGAAATTATTGATGTCATTGCTATGTAGCGAAGAAATCATAAAGCTCACTAGTGCAGTAATTAAATAATATAAAGATCCAAAAATTGCTCCTGCGCTTCCTGTTACTTTGTAGTAATCTTCAAGTGCATGACGAAGTAGCATTGGAATCAATAAACTGTGACCCATTAAATGAATAGTCATTGGAATAAAAATGAGTAGTGCGACTGTATTAGTTGATGAGTTAGCATTAATGATAAATGTGCTGCCCAGTAACAATATGCAACCAACTGAGCTAAAGATAAGCCCAATAATCTTTACTTTAAAGGTATTAATAAATTTTTTAATTAGCTTCCTGCTAATTAGACTACCTATTAAATTTGCCCCACTCAAAAAAAGAAATAATTGACCGTAATTAGACGGTGACATTTTTAAATTTTCAATAAATATAAAAGGTGCTTGAATGTAAAAGCCAAAGCAAATACCATTAAATGCACCTACCATAAATGCATAACTGAGCAATATTTTGTCTTTTATAGCAATTTTTAAAACACTAAAAAATCTATTGTTTCGCGCAACACCAATATATGCATTAGTTTCTGGTAAGAATTTGATATAAATCAAAAGTAGGGTAGAACTTAATATAGTCAAAAATTTAAAAACAGCTTTCCAGTCAGAATATTCTACTATATATCCTCCAATGGCTGAACCTACTGATGGTACTACAGCCATAACCATAGCAACACTTGCATACATATAAGATAATTCCCAATCTCTGTAAGAATCTCGGATCATTGCTTGTCCAACAACTGAGCCAACACTTGCGCCGTAGGCTTGTAAGAATCGCAAAATAATAAATATTTCAATATTTGGAGAGTAGCTTATCATCAGTGAAGCAATTGTATAGAATGAGATGCCAAAAAGTACTACTGGTTTGCGACCAAGGATATCAGATACTCTGCCTAGAGTGAATATGCCTATAGCAAAACCACAATAATAAGCAGTCGTTGAAAGTTGCGCTATTCCACCTTCCGTGCGTAGATTTTCAGCAATATCTGGTAATGCTGCAGAGTATATCGTTTCAGTTAGTGTCGAGAGAGATACTAAAAAATAGATTAATATTGGTGGTATGCGTCCTATTATTTTCATAGGTTTTTAGCTTTCTTTTTATACATTGAATCTAAAATGAACTACATCACCATCTTGCATTATATATTCTTTTCCTTCAACTCTAAGCTTACCAAGTTCTTTTGCCTTTACCTCGCTACCTATAGCTAGTAACTCAGTGCAATTAATCACTTCAGCTCTTATAAAACCTTTCTCAAAATCTGTGTGAATAATTCCAGCTGCTTGAGGTGCAATCGCGCCATTTTTAAATGTCCAAGCATGAGCTTCTTTTGGACCGATGGTAAAAAATGATTTTAGATCAAGCAAAGCATAAGAAGATTTAATAATCTTGCTAAGACCAGTTTCAGTTAATCCTAAGCTTTCTAAGAAATCCTGTTTTTCATCATGGCTTTCTAAAGTAGAAATTTCTGCTTCAATTTTGGAAGAGATTATAACAGAATTTGCATTTTCGTTTTTTGCTTTTTCTTTTATTTGCATTGAAAAGTTATTGCCTTCTATGGCTTCAGATTCAAGTACATTGCAAACATATAGAATAGGTTTTGATGTTATTAATTGTAGAGATGCTAAAGCTTGTTTGCTGTGTTTATTTGAGAGTGTTCTCACTGGGTTTCCTTGTTCTAAGACAATTTTACAATCTTTGAGCAATTCAATGGTTTCAACAATAGTTTTATCTCCTGATTTTATTTTCTTTTCACTGCTAACTAATCTTTTTTCAACGGATTCAAGATCAGCAATTATTAGCTCTGCTTCTACTATTTCAGCATCATAAATTGGATCAACTTTTCCATGAACATGTGTGATATCTTCATCTTCAAAGCATCTTAGTACATGAATTATTGCATCTACTTCCCTTATATGAGATAGAAATTTGTTACCTAAGCCTTCTCCTTTGCTTGCTCCTTTAACAAGTCCAGCAATGTCTACAAATTCTATAAAAGCTGAAATGATTTTAGCAGATCCAGCATTTTTAGCTAATTTTACTAAACGTTCATCTGGTACTGAAACAATTCCAGTATTTGGTTCGATGGTACAAAATGGATAATTAGCGGCTTCTGCTGCTATGCTTTCAGTAAGCGCATTAAACAATGTAGATTTACCAACATTTGGTAACCCAATAATTCCGCATTTTAGAGTCATGTTATTACTTTAAATTATTTAGTTAAAATTTTCTTCACTTCAGGGGGCATATAATTCTCATCATGTTTTGCCAGTAATCTTTTGGCTAAAAACAGACCGTCAGTAAAAATACCTTCTGCTACTATACCTTGTTTTTCTCGAAATAATGTTGGTAATAAACCAACATACTCTACTACTAGATCATGTTGATAGTCAGTTATAGTAAACCTAATTTGATTAGGTGCTAATACTTCAATCGAGTTTTCTTTAACCAACCCACCAACTCTAATTTTCGTTTTTGCATTAATTATCTTTTCAATATCAGATGGGGGATAAAAGAAAACAATATTATCTTCTAAATTTGAGAGTATAAAATATATACCAACCGAAGCAATAATAAAAAGTCCCATAATTGAGAATAATCTACTGTGCGCCCTTTTTTTCATTTTTAATTGCTTTTAACTCATATAAGGTTTTGATTAAAATAAAACCAAGTGTAATTAGTACAAAGGAATATGAGGAGATAATATACATGTTAATAGTTTTGGAAATGTTAGTTATTCTGAGTAATTACCAAATATTTATATAATATTATTAAGTACACGAAAAATAAATATTTTTCTACTAAAATATTTTATAATATTGATTACAATGTAATTAGTTACATGTAAAAATTTAGACTTGATCTTAGAGGAGTAGCCTTGTCACACGGCAATTCACTTGTTTAAATAATTTTAACGCGAAATATCGGTGCTTTTTTTACTACTTTTTTGAATTGTTGTTGATGCATTTTTGGATACCTTGCCTACCGAATCTGGTTTTTGGCTCTTTATACTAGATCTGATCTTGTCTAGTGCGTGGCGCATGCCACGTGCTATAGGCATTGTTACTAATTCTGGTATATGTATTATTGCGCTACTAGCTGCGCAAAGTAGTCTGGCTGTTACTAGTGGAGTTTTTGCAACTGATTTGCTTAACTTTCCCCAATCTTGAGCGTCTATTGCTACTTCGCCTTTTTTTATTTGGAGGGTTGCAGCTGATATAGCTGAGGCTACAACTCTTGTTGGCAGAATTACGTCGTGAGCAAGCTTTCCCAATTTAAAGCCTTCTTTATTGTTATATATTCCAATTGTATAGGCAGTTGATGCGGCGTTTAGTACGTCAGAAACGAAACCTGGTGAAACTTTTTTCACTACAGCGTTAGCGTCCGTGAATGGTGCAACAAAGTCTTTTCTAAAACTTTTTTTAACATTAGTTGCTATATTTGGCATTATGAATCACCTTTTTCAATTTCCTTTATAATCTCTCTAGATACTCCCCAAGGATCTATGAGTACTTTATGTAAGCCTGACACTTCTGTAAGATTAGCAACTATTTGACGTATTTCTGTAAGCAATATAGGTGGGTATTCTAGATATAGAAAAGTATTTATTTCAGAAGGAGGTGCTTCTTGTGTATTAACATTAGCTACATATTCTATTTTTAACATGAGTGCTAGTTGTTCTTCATAGGAAATTTCTACTTTTAGAGCAATAACAATTTTTGGAGTTGGAGTTTCTAAGTTCTGTACTTTATAATCTCCTGTTACATTTGTATTAGGAGGTTTATTTATGATCTCACTCCCTATATCATGCCTTTCTAGAGATAGATTACTTATGTATTGTGATAACAAAGAGGGAAGTTTGGTCTCTAGCATATATAATTTTCCTTTTAATTGTAATTATGTGTGATTGAGTAATATTCGTATGAGTATGACCGTATATTAATTAATTAATGGTTAACAAAACAATTAAACGTAAAAAATTGATAATTATTTTTATGATTTAGTTGGAATGTTGTGAAAATAGTAACTCACTTACTGTTCTGATTAATTTATCAAAAGGTCTTATTCAATACACAAAGAATCAGAAATATTTTTCAATCTTTCTCTTAAGTTGCTATTAAGTATTTAACAATAGCTGTGCTAAGAGGCTAAAAAACTCTTGAACTATTGATCTTTTAATTATATATTATCAGGCGTTATAAAATGCTTGCTAATATAGTATAGCTATAGATAAATTTAGGAGAGAAACAATGAGTGAAGTATTGGCATTAACAGCCCAAATGAGAGAAGAATTAGGAACTGGTGCAGCTAGGAGTCTTAGAAGGAAAGGGATGGTGCCTGTTACTATTTATGGCCTTGGAAAAGAGGCTTTGTCAATTGCGATTGAAGAGAAAGAGTTAACTAAATATTATAGAAAGCCACAGTATATGTCACAAGTATTTCAGTTTGAAATTGGTGGTAAAAAACATAAAGTTTTGCCAAAGGATATACAGCTCAATCCAATTACAGAGGTAGTGAGTCATGCTGATTTCGTTTTTTTGGAAAATAAAATTCAGAAAATGAAAGTGCCAATTGTTTATTTAAATAAAGAAAATAGTCTTGGTGTTAAAAAAGGTGGTTATTTTAATCCTATTAGAAGATTTTTAACGATTCTTTGCCCCGTAGAAAATTTACCAAGAAAAATAGAAATTGATACTATTAATATGCCAATTGGCACTTCAATTAAAGCAAAAGAAGCTGTCTTACCTAAAGGTGCTAAGTTAGTAGATAATCCTGAATTCGTTATTGCTTCCATAGTTGGTAAAAAAGGGAAAACTGATACTGATTTAGAAGAATCGGAAGCTCAAGTAGCAACAAAAGTAGTAGATACTAAATAAAAATGTTTTTCATAGATGTTCTTGATTGTTGGTCTTGGAAATCCAGGTGATCTTTATAAAAGTACAAGACATAATGCTGGTTTTATGGCGGTTGATTTTATATCTAACCGCCATAATTTTATCTGGAGTCGTAAATCTAAATTTAATGCTGATATTACCAGTGGTAATATAGAGAGTCACAAAGTAGTTCTCTGTAAACCAAATACTTTTATGAATTTATCTGGACGTGCAGTTTTATCAGTAATGTCTTACTATAAAATAGAAAGCAAAAATTTGATTGTAATTCACGATGACATAGATCTTGATTTTGGAAAGGTAAAGTGCAAGATTGCTGGTAGTGCTGGTGGTCATAATGGATTAAAATCAATAGATGGAATTATAGATCCAAATTATTATAGAATTAGGATAGGTGTTGGGAGACCAGATCATAATAATTCACAGGTTTCAGATTATGTACTAAGTAACTTTTTTAACTCAGAATTGATTGTTCTTCATAATAAGTTCGATAATATTTTACAAAATATAAATTTACTGTTTTTATCTAGGTTAGAAGAATTCAGAATCCAAATAGCTAATTCAACTTAATTTACTATAGTGCCTGAATTTTGAGATAATAGATTATAAAACTAGAACAACATGATGTTTTGTGATTTTAGGAAATAATTCTTTTGTAAAAGGTAACATCTCTGATTTCTTATTATTGATAAACTGTATTTCAATAATATCTCCTCCACCGTAATTTGCTATATTGATTATATGGCCTACGTGACTTCCTTGAGGGTCAAGTACTTTGAGACCTTTTAAATCTTCAATGTAGAATTCATCTTCTTCTAACATTTCTGGTAAGTTTTTGCGCAAACAGTATAGTGATTTTTTAATTAATTTTTCCGCGTCTGTTCTGTTGTGACAGTTTTCTAATTTACAAATTAAATTTCCATTTGGTTGAATTCTAACCATTTTTAGTTTAATAGCATTTTGATCTTGGTCAAAAACTGGTAAATTTACAATGTTTTCATGAGGCTCAGTAAAGGACTTTACAACAACTTGACCTATTATACCATGAGCTGATGATATAACACCTACTATAATTAATTTGTTATCTGGGTCGTTTTTTTCAGCAACTGATTGATCTGGCATTTAAAAAGTATTATCATAAATTAAATAAAAACTGCTGTGAAATCAGCAGGCTAAAGTAATAATCACTATAGCTGAAAATGAAAATCATATCATGAAAAAAATAATACTATCTTTTTGTTTGTTATAGGGGCTGTGTGTTTTGCGCTGATTCTAAGTTCTATATATTTTACAGATTATAGTAAAATATATACTGATTTTATGGTTGGTGCCAAAATTAATGCTTCAAACACTAGTCAAATAAATTATAAAATACACAACTTTCCTGTTCCTGCTTTAGTAATTGATGAAATAAAAGAAGATGGAAAGATAGAGCTTAAAAATATAAAAATTAAGTTTTCTTTATGGTCTGTTTTAAGTTTTAATCATAAGATTTCTGATGTAGAGATTGATCAGGTGATAATCCACTTGTCAAATGATGATGTGAATTATATAGGTCACGATGAATTTATTACTGAACTAATTAACAAAAAAGCTCTTAATGTTTCAGCAAAAATTGGTAAATTAATCTTTGTTGAATCAGACAAAGATGTTCCCTTTACTATAGAAAACTTCATATTTTTCGGTAATGAAAAAACGACAAAATTTAATGGAGAATTATCTTCAGTAGGTAAATTAAAAGGTGAGTTTATTAGAAATCTTGACCAGATTAACTTTAATCTGGATCTTGATAATCCTGGATATCATGTAGCACTAAAAGAGATATATGAAAAATCTATGTTAAAGAGTGGTAAAATAGAAATTATTACTTCAGTGCTTGCTAGGGAGTTAGTATCATTATTACCAGATTTTGTTAACTTATCTGATGAGTTGGTTTCTGATGAGGAAGTAAAAATTAGTCTAGATATTGTGCCATTAAATAATTGGATTAATTTTAAAAATATTGTTATTCAATCTAAATCTATTCAAGGATCTGGAGAAATAGCTCTGAGTAAAAATAACCAAGATATTAGCGATGTTAAAATAAATTTTAGCAAAATTGATTTAGATAGTTGGGGTGAAAAAAAGGATGTTGATGATGATAATGAGAATAATATACCATATTCCTCTGATATCATTAATAAACTGGCTTTTAATCAAAATACGAGAGTAACTATTTCGGCTAAAGAGATTATACTAAGTCCTGATAACATTGTCACGGACGCTAGTTTAAAATTTTTAAATCAAGATAATCAAGTTAAAATTGAAGACTTCTTCGGTGCTTTTGATAAAAGCGGTGGATTTAGGGTTAATGGTATTGTATCAGAAAACTCTTTCCGCAGTCTTTTTAAAGGTAGAATAGCTATAAATCATAAAGATCTTAATGATTTAGCTGAGTTTATTGGTGGCTCTAAGGTCAGGACTGAAAATAAGATTCCATACAGCTTAGTATCTGATATTAAATTTAGTTCAGTAGATGTTTCTATGCAAGATTTACTAATCAAGACAGACTCTTCTGAAATTACTGGTTCTTTTTCTACTAAATTTATTGGTAACTCGCCAAGAACCAATGCTAATTTACAAATTAATAAAGTTGATTTAGATAAGAAAGATTTGCCGCTTTTAAATTATTTATACAATTATGCTTTGGGGTTAACTGAGAACTCAAAAAAGGAAGATTATTTAAACAAATTTATTCCACTAAGAGAAATAGATTCTATCAATGATTATGATATTAGTTTTGATCAGCTAACCTTAAACGATAACTTATATAAAAATGTAAAATTTAATTTGAGTCTTATTCCAGGACAAATTAAATTAGAGAATTTATCATTAAGTGATGGTAAAAATTATGCTGACATGACGATAGAATTAATCGCTTCTGCTATAAAGCCATCTTTTGATGTAAGAATTCATGGTGGAGTTTTAGAGGTTGATTTTCTTTCGCCAAGATCTATTTCTGAACTTAGAAAGCAAATATTAGAAAAAGTTGCTCTTGATAAAGTTGATCTGAATGTAAATTTTAATCTCGATAAAGTTTATCAGGGAGATTTTGTTCTTGGTAGAGTTATTTTGAAAGCTAAAAATAATAAAACGTTATTTGAAATTAGCAAATTTGATGCTGATATGCTTGGTGGTAGAATGTATTCTACTGGTAGCGTATTACTAGATCCGTATACAATAAATTTTGTATATGCTTTAAATTCAGCAATTATTCCAGAAATAGCTAAATTAATGCCTTCGGGTTTTCTTGAGACGGGTGGAGTAATAAGTACAAGTGGTATGTGGTCTACAAATGGCGACTCTCTTGAAGAACAGTTGTATAATTTGTATACAAAATCAAATATTATTACTAAAGATATAACTGTAAGTAATTTTTCTATTGATAACATAGTTAAAGCAGCTGCTGCACCAGACTATAATATAAAAGCTTTTAAAGATGATATGAAGAAAGCTTTGTTAACTGGAAAAACAGAAATTAGTGAATTAAAAGCTGATATAGAACTGACAAAAGGGCTTTTTGATTTTCAAAATATGACGTTTAAAACAAAATATACTGCAGGAGCAGCTGCAGCAAGGTTTAATTTATATAATCTGAATATAGATCTTTCTTCAGTGTTTTCATTTTATTTGTCTAAACCAACTTATGGCAGAAGTTATAAGGATTATGCTACAGCAACGCTAACTGTTAAAGCTACTGGTAATTTATTAACTCCTAAAAAGGAAGCTGACACAAAGGAATTTGAAGATTTGTTAAATGCCATAATGACAGTAAAAAAGAAGTAAGTTTTACTGTCATTATACTATATCTTAATAAATGTAACTCTAATTTCATCTAAAATAAAGAAACATCGAATTGTTGTAAATAGAAATCAAAGCTATTATCTAAAGGTGCTTTGATGACGTATTCTTGACCAAAAACTCTGGCTGGAATAATTATTTCTAAAGCATGTAGCATCATTCTTTTAAAATTTGAGTTGCCATATTTTAAATCGCCTAAAATTGGAAATCCTAGTTGCTTGCTATGATAGCGTAATTGGTGCATTCTACCAGTAAGAGGGTTATATTTTATTACAGCAATATTTTCATCGGCAGCTAGTATTTTATATAAAGTATTAGCAAATTTTCCATCTTTAGTTTCTTGAACAATTTCATGTATCCCAGACTTTTCCTTGCTAATATAACTCTCTATAGTGCCTTCTTTAGGAAGGGAGGATGTATTTCCCGAGACTATTGCTAGATATGTTTTTTTTATTTCTTTTTCTTGAAAAGCTTCTCCAAGCAAAATAGTACTATTTAAATTTTTAGCTATAATCAAGATTCCACTAGTATCTTTATCTAGTCTATGAACCAGCCTATAACTACTTTTTTCAGTTTCATTTAAATATTGTAGTGCATGATCAATACTAATAGTTATTTTGCTACCACCTTGCACGGCAATGCCATTTGGTTTGTTAATGACAATAAATTCTTCACAGGAAAAAATGAGATATTCATTGAGAATTTTATTAGCTAATGAAATAACAGCAGGGGAGAAAAAGTTTTTTTGGGGTAGGGTAGAATTTAATTCGTTAATAAGATGGTTGGAAATAATTACCACATCTCCTCTGCTTATTCTATTACTTGCTTTTGCAGGCTTGCCATTTATTTTAATCTGACCTTTTCGCAAACTTTTTTCAATAACTCCTTGAGTTAAATAAATAAATTTGCGCCTTAAAAATCTATCTAACCTTGTTTCTATTAATTCTTCAATCAGTAATTCTGTCATTTTATTTAATCTACGGGGGGTACTAAATACTTAACCCATAATAGGCATGAGAGTAGAATAATTGCTCCTAATTGGTGTATTAATGCAATCGTAATTGGTACTTGGTAAATTAGTGTTAAGACTCCTGCTGTAATTTGAAATATCAAAGCTATAAGCATGTAGACTAAAGTTTTAGATAATAAAAAATTTCGTATTTTAAATCCAATAAAACAACTAACTAAAATAGTTATAGTAATAACATAGCCAAGAATTCTATGTATAAATTGTACAAAGACAGGGTCATAAAGACTTTCTAAACTGATCTCCTTTGAGGTAAGTTCATTTGGTACAAAGGAGTCTCCCATTAGTGGAAAACTGTTATAGACAAGACCAGCATCAAGTCCTGCAACGAATGCTCCAAAAGTGATTTGAATAAATAATAGTAGCAAGGAAATATTTAGCCATAAATTTATTATTGAAAGGTTTGTTTTTGAGCTAACAAGTATTATGTCAAAAGAATTTTTCATTAATTGCCAAAATAACATAGCGTATAAAGATATTGCTAACAAGAGATGGATTGCTAATCTAAAATGACTTACATAAGGGGTGGATACAAGACCGCTTTTTACCATGTACCATCCAGCAAAACCCTGACCAGCCAGTAAAATTCCTCCTCCAAGATATATAAAAATATTAGTACCAGAAATAGTTCTATTAAATAAGAAGTATATTAAAGGTAATAAATATAATATTCCGGTAATACGTCCAGCAATTCTATGAATAAATTCAACCCAAAAGATGGATTTAAATTCATTGATTTCAATAGAGTGGTTTATTTTTAAATATTCTGGTGATTGTCGGTATTTATCGAATTCCTGAGTCCATGATTCTTCAGTTAAAGGTGGAAAGATACCTGTTATAGGGTTCCACTCTGTTATTGATAAACCAGAATGAGTTAAGCGAGTTAAACCACCAATAAAAATCATGCAAATAATGGCAAGACACATTATCTTAAGCCATGATGCAATATGTTTATTTTGTGTTGTATATAAATCTTGCATATAACTAATATGAATTAAAAATTAGGGTAGATATCATAATAATTAACAGAGATATTACGACAAAGATAGCTGTTTGTTGATTATGAAAAATAGAGAGTTTATTTATTATTTGTTCTTCTAATGCATCTAATCGCCATTTTTCTTGAACGAGTTGTTCTTTATTATCTTTTTCCCAATATCTATATAAACAAGAAAAAAAATCACCAAGTTTTTCTAAAATATTAAAAGCTGTTCCTTCTTTTCTTTTTAGTTTTAAATTAAGAATTATAATTGCAGAAATACCAAAAATCCCAAATTGTTTTGTAATTTCATAAAAATAACTATTAGCTTTGTCTATTGGTAGAAAGTTAGAGCTGAATGGTATTAAGAACCATATAAATCCTATAAGAATGGCTGTTATGCTTATTAGAACTAAGCTAAGTTTATTATAAAAGTTTATTTGTAGTTTAATGAGTTTTGATGTTTTTATACATTCTTTCCAAGGTATGGCGACCATGGTGCTTATACTAGCAAATAATATTATTATATAAAGAAAGCTATTAGAGAATGGCTGTGCTAATTCAATTTTGCTATAAAAACTTAAGCTAAAAGGAATATTGATCATTAAAGAGATTCCAATAGCCGAAGAGATTAACAAGACTTTATTTTTAAATCTAGCAAGCTCAGAACATAGTGTGATTTTCAACTTATCTCGTAGAGTAGCAGAGATAATACTGAGAAGAGATTTGTAAATAATATGAATGAATAAATAATAAAATACGGCTGAAAGCGCTGACTTATCCCCAGAGGCAATGGCAAGAATCATTATCCCCATGGAAATTATGGATAAATAACATAATAAAGCAAATATATTATCTTCAATTACTACTTTAAACCCTGCATATAAAATCATTATTAAAGCTACATATTTTAGAATTTCAAATCCAACAAAAATTTTCATTAACAAGATTATCGAGAGTTTAGTGGTAAAATTAATCAAGTATAATGATCCAGAAGCTGATGCTTCTTTATAATAATTAACCATCCAACCAGAAAATGGAAAAGCAGCGATGTTTATTATCATACCAATAAACATGATATAGAGTAGGGTATTTGAATATTCAGGATTATTGAATAAATCAGTAACTACTGTCATTTCTATTGAATTACTTTTAGATATAATATGAACAATACCAATAAGAATCATACTGCTGCTAACTAAATGAGTTAGAAAATATTGTTTTGCAGCGTTTATACTCTTTGGAGTATCACCAATAAAAATAATAATAGAAGACATCAACATCATTATTTCAAGTCCTATAAACATTGAAATAAAATCTTTAGCTAAAAGGCTAATAAATATAGATCCTCCGTAAGCGCAACCTAATATCAGTTCATAATATTTTTTTTGACTCAGCGCATAAGAATTAGAAACTAGTAATATGATTAGAAATGCTAAGCCTATTAATTTGCTGTAATCATTAAATGTCCAAGTTAATTTTAAATTATATAATTCATATGAATAGTCACCTTGTGCTAGTATTAAGAGTATTGAACTCACAACAGGGCTTGCAAGAGCAACAAACTTAAATAAGTTGCTTTGTTTTTTTATGAACAACATGATTGATACAAAAAATAACATTGAAAGCACTGGATGGAAAAGCATTTGCTAAGTACCTGTTTTACATAAAGATTAAAAAAACGTTGATGATTTGTTGAATAAAAAAGAAACCAATCACTAAGCTGATACATAAAGATAAAGCAATGAACATTGACAATGGTAAAAAGGTTTCTGCAACATGTGGTTTGCTTTTTACTGGTTTGTATATGGTAATGATAATTCTAGATATATAAAGGAATGAAAATATAGAACTAAAAGCAATAATGATCATTACAAAGAGGTTTTGCTGATCTGCTGCTGCCATCATTATATAAAATTTGCTTATAAAGCCAGCAAATGGTGGCATGCCTATCAAAGATAAAGTAGCAATCAATAATATTAAGCTGGTTTTAGGCATTTGTTTGTTTATTCCAGCAAGATCACTTATATTGTAAGTTTTGTTTAGACTATAAAAACTACCAGTGGCATAAAAAATACAGATTTTTGTAAATGAGTGTGAAACCATGTGAATAACTGCAGCAGCTAAACCTTTAGGTGTTAGTAAAAAGGCGCTTATCAGCGCTATAGATAGTTGGTTTATAGTTGAGTATGCTAATAACATTTTAATTTCATAGGTTTTTAACGCCCATAAAGAGCTATATAGAATTGTAACAGCTGGTAATATTACCAGCCAATTATAATCATTGAATAATAGCTGTAGATATTCAAGGCCAAATATATAAAAAAGAATTTTATATATACAAAACAAACCTGTTTTTACAACGACTACAGCATGAAGCAGAGCACTAACTGGATAAGATGCAACCATAGCAGCTGGTAACCAGTTATGCATAGGAAAAATAGCTGTCTTGCTAATACCAAAAATAAAAGCAAGTAGTAAAACTATAGCAGCGCTATCAGAAAAATAATGTCTTATAAAGCCGCCAGCTTTAAATGTACCAGTGCCTACCTTAGAATATATAATTATTATTGCAGGTAAAAATAATATAATTCCACTTAGCAACAGAATTGCAAGATATTTATATAAACCAGCAAGAGTCTTTTTATCAGCATGGTGAACTATTAATGGGATAGTACATAAAGTTAGTATCTCATAGGCAACAAACATGGTAATTAAATTTGCAGATATAGCAACTATGCAACCCATTAATATGCAACTATTAACAAAAAATAAATATCTGCTGGAGTGTGAGAAGTTATTAATAGCTAAAAATTTTGTTGTATATAATAGTGCTGGAATCCATAGCACTGCAAGCATTGTTAAGAAAATCAGTCCTAGTGGTTCTAAACCAAAAACTATAGAATATTTTCCAATATTTAATAAAGTAAATTTTATTTCAATGAAATTGATATATAAATAGTCAATAAGAATTATATTAATTAAGAAAAATCCGCATACGCTCATTAAAAAAAAACTTCTAATTTTACTATCTTCTTTTGTAAAAAATGGCACAATGAGATTAAGCATGCCAAGAAGCATAGTGGAAATAATTAAAAAGTTTAAAGCTGTGGGACTAGTCATTATATAACTTGTTTTTAACCTATAACAATTGTAGAAGTAGTGTAACCAAGCATTTCTGTTATTTCATTCATATATAGCAATGTGACAATATGTATAACCACAATAGCGATTAATCCTAATAAGTTTGTATCTATTTTCATGACTCCATTTTCTTCTTTACCAAAGAAAATAGCTTTAGTAAATTTAAGATGATATAACACTCCAAAAATCGAAGCAATTATTACCACGATAAATTCTAAAATCAATTTTTGCTGAATTAGCAGATCAAATATTTTAATTTTTACTATAAACATACTAGTTATTGGTAAACCAGAGCTAAAAAGAATTATCAAGGCTGCTAAGCATTTAAATACAAACGAATTTCGGATTTGCTTCATAGAATTTACATTAAGTTCATTTGTTTTGTTTTGAATATGAGTCAGCAGTGTAAATAAACCAACTTTATTGATACTATCAATAATTAGCAATTGGAATAGCAAAGATTTAGCCTGCCAAATTGATAGAAGAAGGAAAACATATCCAATTTGCAGGGCAGTAGAATAAATAACAATTTTTTTGATATCTTTTGATTTTAAGGCTAAATAAGAACAACTGATGATTGCTACAATTGCCATGGAGCGCAAGATTATAGAGATTGGTATATATACCAGCCCTGCTTCTATAGTAAAATACATAAAACGCATTATCATGTATACGCCAAGTAAACTAGAAATAGCTGCTATATAAGTAAGAATAAATGGAGCGGAAGCGGAATATGCCCTGATCATCCAGAAATGCAAAGGAAAAAATGCCATTTTCAGTATTGATCCCACTAGAAAAAATACTATAGCTGTTAGCAAAATATTTAAACCATCCGATGAAGTTGTATCTGTAGTACTAAAATTCTTTTGTAAGATATTAAAAATATCGCTAATATTAAGGCTACCAGTAATAGAAAAAAAGAAACCAATAGATATGAGTATCAGTGTTGCACCAATTGTTCCCATTATTAAATAGTCAAATGCTCCGATTAGGGCTTTTGGGTTATTTCCTTTAGAGAGCAAGACATACGTTGCTAGAGATGAAATCTCAATAAACACATAAAGGTTAAATAAATCATTAGTACTAAGTACTCCAATATATCCAGCATGAGCGAATAAAAGTAAACTATAGAACATGTGGTGTTTTTTATGATCAATATATCTAGTAACAATCTTGTTAATAAGTTTCTTGCCGAAAACTAGAAAAAATAACAACACTCCATTTACATATATTATTATTGGTTGGTTTAAATAATCTAAGCGATACTCTATACCAATAGGGGCTGCCCAGTTGCCAAAAACATAAACTATAGAGTTTTTTATTAAAGGCATTGCATAAAGCCCAACTGCTAGATTGAGAGAGATTGCAATAGTGGCTATAATCCAAGAAGTAAATTTATGGAAGGTTAAGGTACAAAACAAAGCTGCAAAAAATGGTATTAGGACTTGCAGAGCAGGTATATGCTTAATTAAAGTCATCTATATCACCTTCTCTTTGGATTATATCGCTTTCTAATATAGTGTTATATTCTTTGTATATTTGATATATCAAAGCAAGTCCTACAGACATAGTAGCAAACCCTACTACAATTGCTGTAAGCATTAAAACTTGAGGTAATGGACTTGAAAAATTATAAGGACAGTTGTTTAATTTGGCGCAAATATCAATCGGTAAAATACCTGTATTCATTTTTCCAAGTGCTATATAAAAAAGCAATACAGAGCTTTGGAACACACCAAGACCAATGATTTTACGTAAATAATTATCACTTGTTAACATAATAAAAAGCCCCGTTGCTAGTACTAAAACTGCAAAGAAATAAATAATATTTTCCATTATGAAGAATTAATCCTCCCTTAAAACTAAGTAAATTAAACACATAATTGAAGCAACAGTTAATCCAACTCCGATTTCAATAAAAAATATACCAATATGCTGACCAACAAGAGGATCATTTGTAAAAGGAGTTTTGGCTATTGAATTATAATCTAAAAAATTATCATCAAATAGCAATGAAACAAGGCCAGTAGAAGCATAAATCAATACACCAAATACTCCGCAAATAGTAAGAATTTTTTCTGAAAAGAATTGATGAGTTTTTTTACTGCCATTTATTAGGTCAAAAGCTATTATTCCTGTAGCAAAAATCACACCAGCTTGAAAACCACCTCCAGGTGAGACTTCACCATTTAACTGAATATAAATTGCATATAAAATTATGTATGGAACGATAAATAAAATCACTGTTTTGGGGATAGAGAAATGTTTGAGCATTATTCTTTTCTCCTAGCTAAAATTAAAAGAACCCCAAGACCAGAGATCAAAATTACGCTCGTTTCACCTAAAGTATCGAAACCTCTATAACTTGCAAGTATTGCTGCAACGACAGAAGGGATGTCAATATCATTCTTTGTATTTTCTAAATAATACTTGCTAAGGTATTGATGTACAGGAGTATTTTCTTTTCCATATAAAGGTAGATCAAAGCTAGCAAAAGTTAAAAATCCAACAAAAATTATACATATAATCATTGCCCAGATTGTTCTAGGGTTACTAGCTGCTTTTCCTTCTTTATTACCAAAAATTTTGGTTAAATTAAGTAAGACGCAAGTAGATAAGCAAGCACCAAGAGCTGTTTCAGTCATAGCTACGTCTGGGGCATCCATGAATAGGTAGCAAATTGAGATTAATAGACTAAATCCAGACATCAATAAAACTGACTCTATTAAGTTTTTAGAAACTATCAATCTAAAACACACGAGCAATAAAGTAATGGAAATTACGCAAAGCAAAAAAATATTTAATTTAGGATCTAATGTAAATGGAATAGTAAAAAATTCTGTCATTTTATCCGTCCATCTTTGTCTATTTTGTAGAGAACAGAAGCTCTAGCTAGTGCATGAGTTGAAACAGGGTTAAGTAGTAATATTAACAACATTATGACTATTAATTTAAAAGCAGAATAAAAATCTGTTTGAATAAAACTAAGACCTATTAAGCAAAATGGTATGCCACAGCATTCAATAACACTGGCTGCATGAATTTTTGCATAGAAATCACGGAATCTAAACAACGCTAATACACCAGAAGTAATAAAACCTACTCCTATTGTTATAAAGATAAATCCTATATATATCATCTGAATCTTGGAATTTAGTGTAATTATTTTCTAGATAAAAGTTACATTATTTTATTCTCTAGAACAAGTTTTCTATAGATTTTATCTTATTTTTAAATTTTTATGCTTAGTGATTAGTTGTTAAAGAGTTATATATACAATTATAAGTTAAATTATTTAGCGCTAGGAGGTGTGAATTGGAAATAGGGAATGTGTGTAGCAATTTTTTACTAAAGTCTGATCATTTTGACAATATGGTAATCCATGGCTATGCAAGTGTATTTAATGTCGTTGATAGTCAGAATGATTTGATTGAAAAGAGAGCTTTTGAAAATATATCTCCAAATAATACTAAATTGCTTTGGCAACATGATAGCGTAAAGCCTATTGGTGTTATAAAGGTAATGTATGAAGATAGCTATGGTCTTAGAATTGAAGCTGAAATAAACAATAAAACAGTTTGTGGAAAAGAAGCTAGTGAGCTTGTTAAACAAGGTGCTGTGGATGGTTTAAGTATTGGCTTTTGTATCAAAGATTTCAAATATAATAATCAAGGTATTAGGCTAATAAAAAAAATAGATTTGATGGAAGTAAGTATAGTTACTTTTCCATCGAACAGAAGTGCAAGCATTACCAATTTTAAAGCTCAAAATACTATGTTATTTGAGCAATCTTTAGACAAACTCTTTTTACTGGTACAGAAATTAACAAATTTAAAATAAGAAAATAATATGGAACTTGAACATAAAAAAATTGAACAAATAGCTGGTAACGTCCAATCTATTTTAGAGAATGAATCAAAAAAAACAACTAATATCAAAGAATTAGAAATTAAACTTAATAATTTACAGAATGCTATGACAGCTCCTTTTAATTCGTGTTTTGAAGAGCCAGAAGAATCTAAAGCTTTTAATGATTATTTAAGAAAAGGTAGAATATCAGATTTTATTACGAAGTCGCTAAGTACAGATGATGGAGAAGCTGGTGTTTCAGTAGTGAATAGTTTGAATGCAAAAATAATTAGTGAAGTTAATGCTAAATCAATTATGAGACAGCTTTCTTCGATTGAAACCATTTCCACAAGTGCATTAGATTTGATAATTGAAGATGGTAAATTTAATTCTGGTTGGATAGGGGAGCAAGCAGAAAGAACTGTTACTGATACGCCAAAATTAATCAAGAAGACGATTTCTGTACATGAATTATATGCACAACCAAAAGCAACTCAGAAGTTAATTGATGATGCTGCTATAGATATTAATTCTTGGTTATCTGAGAGGTTAGTAGATAGTTTTATTAAAGCTGAAAATGAAGCATTCATTACTGGTAATGGTGACAAGAAGCCGTTTGGTATTTTAATAAATGCAGATGTCGAAAAGGTGGATGTAGGAGCAACGGTAACGACAGATATGTTGCTTCAATTAATTAATGAATTAGGTGAAGAATATATAGGAAATGCTAGTTTTTTAATGAATAGATCAACTTTAGCTAAGATACAAGGGCTTAAAGATGAGACTGGTAGATTGATTTGGCAACAATCTTTATCTGAGCCTTTAAAACAGACTATTTTTGGAATTCCAGTTTTTTGTAGTTCTTATATGCCAAATATAGCAGAAAACAACTTAGCAATAGCAATAGGTGATTTTAAGAGTGCTTATAAGATAGTTGATAGAGCAAATATTGCAGTAATGAGAGATCCATATACTGATAAACCATTTATTAAATTTTACGCTGTAAAACGAGTCGGTGGTGATGTTGTTTTGCCATCAGCTTTAAAACTTGCCAAATTCACAGCTGAGTAAAGGGATATTTTATGCGCAATAATATTAATTATCAGATTTTATCGGTTGAAGAGCGGGAATTATGGCCGCTTGAGGAAGTCAAAAACTATCTAAGAGTTTCGCATGAGAATGATGACAAGTTAATTGATAATTTGATTGATGCGTCAATAGTTTATGCTGAGCAGTTTTTGGGTGTTAATTTCTTGATTAGTAAGATTGCTTGTTTAATAGATCAAGCTCCAAGTTATTTAAGATTAAAACACAATCCAATAGTGATAAACGAAGTTTATCATATTCTTGATGAAGAAGACAAAAAAGATATTACGAAAGAGTTCGGTTATATGGATTCTGATAGTCAGAAAATATCTATAGCACAAGAATATTGGCAAAAGAAGATTGAAATAAATTATGCAGCTGGTTTAGGGGATAAAATCCCTAAACCAGTATTACATGGAATTTTAATGCATATTGGTATGATGTATGATTTTGGTGAAAATTCAGTGAATATTTTATCAGAAATAAAAGAAATTTATTTGCCTTATCGACACTATTTCAGGCCTTAAGTTAAACGATCGGGGCTGTTGAAAAAGTAGTTTGCGTTTACGCATATTAATATTGTCAATAGTAGTAAAACTACTATTTGCGCGCCCGTAATAATGTTATAATAAAAGGGAGAATAAAACATAAAAATAGAAGAAACGATGCAA
>JBGCEX010000008.1:0-17908 GCA_045106635.1 Rickettsiaceae bacterium
TTGTACTTTTCCAAGCATTCTTGGGTCAGTAATTTCTTCTATCATTGTTAATATCTTCATCTTTTACAGCTGCATAAAAGAATCAATTATTATCTTAATATTACATTAATTGCTAATGCTAAATTTCATGCAATCGCCCTGTCTATACACCTATACGCAAATCTCAACTTAATTTAATATATTACTTGCTGTACTTAGTACTTTTGTTTACTTACTTCTATGCTTATTTATTAATACTTATCATTACCTTACAATGAAACTTTTTTAATATATAGTATTGCTGAGTAATTTAAAATATAGATGCTTTTATAAAAACAAAGAAAATCAAATGCACAGGATCTATTACTCTAGATAAACTAGAATAACTCAATTTTGAAGGATACAAACACAGTTGTTCAAATTAAGCAGCTGTATATACAAAATAATAAATGATTCGTTATAGTTAATTCACAAGTAGAAAGGGTATAAAATCTAATTTCCTGGTAGCGAGGGAGGGACTTGAACCCCCGACACGCGGATTATGATTCCGCTGCTCTAACCACCTGAGCTACCCCGCCATTTTATCAAGATAGTTCCATAAAAACAAAGTATGACACTATCTTGTTATTGATCTATCATTAATCTAGGAACTTCTAGTATTGCTCGCTAAATAACTACTGATGAAGCAAATGGCTAGGTCTTATAAGATATTCCAGAAGTTCCAACAAACAATTTTTAACGTTTAGAGAATTGCGTACTCTTACGAGCTTTACGTTTACCATATTTTTTACGTTCTACAACTCTAGAATCTCTTGTCAAGAAACCATTCTTACGTAAAATTACATGGAAATCTTCGGAAATACAATCCAAAGCTCTTGCAATACCATGAATAATAGCACCAGCTTGACCAGTTGTTCCACCACCTTTTGTAGTGCAAATTACATCATACTGTCCTGAAGTGTTAGTATCAAAAAACGGTTGTAGTATTAATTTTCTATATGATTCACGCGTAAAATAATCAGATATATCTCTTTTATTTACAGTCACAACACCTTTTCCTGGTTTAACCCAAACTCTAGCTATAGAATTTTTTCTTCTTCCAGTGCCGTACGCACCACCGCCAGAAAGTAATTTTTTAGCTTTATGAAATATAGGCTCAGCTACAATCTTAGCTTCAACTTTTGTATTTATTTCTAACTCTTTAAGTATTGGTACTTCCATGATGATTACTTCTTCTTATTCTTGTTTTTTGAATTCTTGCTTGCAATATCCAAAACCTTAGGTTGCTGTCCTACATGTGGATGAACATCTTCGGCATAAACATACAAATTACTAAATTGCTTTGCACCTAAACTATTTCTGCTTATCATCCTTTTTATAGCCATTTTGACTACACGTTCAGGATATTTTCCTAAAAGAATTTTTCCAGCAGTAGTTTCCTTAATTCCACCAGGAAAACCAGTATGACGATAGTACATCTTACCGTCTTTTGGGTCAGCTTTATTACCTGACAAGTACACATGCTTTGCATTAATAATGATTACATTATCACCACAATCCATATGAGGTGTAAACATAGGCTTGTGTTTGCCACGAAGCAATATTGCCACTTGACTTGCAAGACGCCCAAGCACTAAATCTCTTGCATCTATTACCCACCACTCTTTTTCGATATCAGATGGTTTTGCTGAATAAGTTTTCACGTCAATTCTTCATTAATTAGAGTATTTTGTGGATAATAAATAGCAGTTTATAGCACATAATGTCAAGGAGAATTTTTGATGATTTTACTTATTTCGCTATTTACCAAAGATTTCTTACTCCTACTTATGCTTATATTAAACATTCTATTACAGTTTTGCTAAACAAGACGAGTATATTATTTCTTGTCTATTCATCTGGATAAACACCCCATAGAAATTTTTTTGCAATCCAACCTTTGTAAGATTTGCATACTACCTGACACCAATCACTTTTACATTTTACCAAATTACATCTTATCTTTGGTTTTAATTGTACTACTATATGATCATAGCTTCTTGGAGAACTAATTAATGGCATAATATTTTTTGATATCAAAATAACTGATCTCTTCGCCGACAAAACACTTGCATGCACCCAACCTCCTTCTTCGCTTACATCACGGATTTTGCGCCATTGCTCATATTCAGCTATTATCTCAACTGGCTCACCTTTGCGAACAAAAACCCATTCAATAGGGCAATCTACAGCTGGCCCTGTTCTAACATTCACTTCACCAAATTTCATTGTTACAAATCTTGGAATTGGCAACTTTTCTTTTGACGTATCTGCAAACGTTACTAAACTCAAATTAATATAAAATATTAGACATATAAATATTTTATTCATTTTCCTCAGATTCAAGCAAATTATCATCTTGTTTTACTACAACATAATTCCCAGCTCTAAACTGTGCTTTTATCCGATTAATTTCATACTCACTTATCCCTATAGATTTTAGAACAGCGCCGCCTAATTGTAATCCTGTTTCATAATCTTGAGGGATAATTGTTGTAACTCCAATATCATAAAAATCTGTGCAATTCTTTAAGTCTTTTAACCTTACAACAACATCAAGATCTGCAAATTTTGTTTTGATAGCTTTAGCTGTTTTTCGGATAGTAACAGTGTTGTTCATTGTTAATACAATAGTTAAAGCCCTATCAGCTCCAATAGCTTGTAAATTACTTATCTGTGAACTATCCCCAACAAAAACTGGTAAGCCATTTGACCTCTCTTCTGTAACAACCTCACCATTAACATCAAGAGCTATATAATTTATCCCCTCCGCTTCCAGTACTTTTGCAACCATCTTGCCTACTTTACCAAATCCAGCAATAATAACATGATTAGCTAAATCTCTTGCTCCATATTCAATAATCTGCGCAGGGGTTCTACCAAGACCTTTTTCCACTTTTTCAGAAAATTTTTGCCCCATCATTGCAAGCAAAGGAGTTAAAGCCATCGAACAAGTTACAACAAGTAGTAAAATATTAGCCACGCTTTCTTCGAGCACCCCATACTCTTTACCAAGGTTAAATAGTATAAAAGCAAATTCACCTCCTTGAGAAAGTAACAATCCAGCGTGTATAGCTACCCCTCTGTTAAAACCGAATAAGATACACAGCCCAGAAATAATAATAGTTTTTAAAAGGATTAGAGCTACGCAAGAAGCAATTATCATTGTTATTTGCGAATATATTTCCATCACATCAATCTTCATACCCACACTCATGAAGAAAAGACCCAGTAGTAAACTTTTAAAAGGATATATGCTTTCTTCTGCTTTTATTCTAAAGTCAGTCTCAGCAACAAGAACCCCTGAAACAAAAGCACCAAGAGCGAGGGAAAGACCAAAATGCTCTGTTCCCCAAGAAGCTGTAAGAACCACTAATAACGTGACTGCAATCGGTAACTCACTACTCTCACTACTTGAATCAAAAGAAATAAATGAAAATAGAGGTCTAAGTAATAATCTACCAGCAATAAAAATTACACCAAGTGCAGCAACTGCTTTTAACAGCGAATAACCAAGCACCATTACTAAAGACTCTTCGCCATTCCCGCCAAGAATAGGTACTATAACAAGCAAAGGAACAACCACAAAATCTTGTAATAACAATATAGCAAGAGCCACCCTACCTATTTGCATAGATTGACTTTTTGTTTCATTAATTACCTGCATAACTATTGCAGTTGATGATAAAGCTAGACCTCCGGCAATAATTATAGCAGAGTTATTACTTCCCGTTACTAAGACTATAGATCCAGCGATGATTAGAAAAGTAATAAGCACTTGTAACGACCCAAGACCAAAAACATATTTTCTCATAGCCTTAAGCCTTTCGATAGAAAGCTCAAGACCAATAGCAAATAGCAGGAACACTACTCCCAATTCACCAAGCAAGCTTGTGTGTTCGTAAGCAACAATTTTCATACCATGATCTCCTATCATGGCACCAGCTACTAAATAACCAAGAACTGGACTTAAATTCAACCTTTTAAAAATCGCAACCACAAATACCGCAACTGCGATAAGCATGATAACTACGACTAAAATCTGACTTTCCATTAACTTTTAATTTTTAATTTAATTTTTAATACTCTCTTCATATATAATATATAAACCATTAAAAATGCATTAACACAAGTTAAACAAGTCAAAATGGGATAATATAAATTATAAATGCTTTTATTTTCTCCTTCCCCATAATTCTTCAAGTTTAAATTTCTCTCTTGCTTCAGGGTGAAAAATATGAACTATTACATCACCAGCATCCAATAAAACCCAATCTGAATTATTAACACCTTCAGCTAATACTGGCCATTGAGCATCATGTTTTAATTCATATACAACATGTTCTGCTATTGCAGAGATATTCTTTACTGATCTACCACTAGCAAAAATCATATACGTTGCAAGCGGCACTTCCTGTTCAAGCTTAAGAACACTTATATTTTGGGCATTTTTATCTTCAAGTATTTTGATAATAAAATCTTTTAATTCCTTTGGATTAGTGATCATTGGCCTTACTCTAAAGAAGATTTAATTTGAGAAGATGAAGCAGAACACATCACCCCCTTGTAGATCATTATATTATTAGTTTGAGTTTTCGCAAGAATTCGTTTGTATTTTAAATTAAATTGAGAGTTATTAATAAAACGCTCTTTAACAGGCCTATCAAATAAAATTATTTTACATAACTTAGGTATTTCTTCATATCTATACCACTTATGAAAATTAGTTAAATTATCTACCCCCATTAACCATCTAAAATTGTTACTAGGAAAACTCACAATTAATTTTCTAAGAGAGTCATATAAATATCGCATTCCAAATTCGTCTTCAACAGAACTTACAATAATTCTTGGGTGAACAACAATTCTCGCTGCTTGCTCTGCTCTTTTGTAAATTGAATCTTTATATCTGGTTTTTAAAGGATTCTGCTTAGCTACTAACCAAATCACATAATCACATTTATAAATATCAATAGCTTGTTTTGAAATAAGAAGATGGCCATAATGCGCTGGATTAAAAGACCCACCAAGAACACCTATTTTTAACTTTGTATCTTTCAAAAAATTTAAGGATTGCAAATTGTAGATTTTATTTGTAACTTCCATTATATTAGTATTCTAAATAACAAGAACTTGATTATGTCCATTTCTGAAGTAGAATTAATTTCTATATTACAACAAAGTTTTCCATATGCAAAAATAGAATTAAAAGATTTGGCTGGAGATAAAAGTCATTATGCCTTAGAAATAAATGATTCTTCATTTAAAAATATTCCTTTAGTACAACAGCATAAATTAGTTAACACAGCTTTATCAGAAGTCTTACGCACTAGGCTTCATGCTATAACCATTAAAACTAAACATGACTAACAACAAATTTACCCTTTAGCAAAAAACATCATTAACCTATTTCTTACTTCTTCAGCCGCATTTTCAGCTAAGCCAGATATCACTCCTTGTCTTAAAACGGCATTAGAATAAAACGAAGATTTCACATTGTAGGAATCCATTTTAGTAAAACTACCTGTAGTTAATAATTTTAAGGATTGTTTATCAAGCAACTGATAAGTTACAGTAATATTTTGCACTTCTCGAAAAATATCAGAGTTTGACTGAAGAATATTATACGATCTTGAAAAAGATAAAGTCGTATTTAAAATATAGCGAGTATTTTTTTCTGATGGAAAAATACTTTTTATATGATTATAAAAATCAACCCCTTCAATCGTTTGAACTGGGTTTACCTCGATAGCAGAAAGTAAGTACTCTCCATTTTTATCTACTTTGTAAGCTGGACTAAACCCACAAGAAGCTTGCAATAGCACTATAAATACTAGTAACAAATTCTTGATATGTTTTGATATAAATAAAAATAAGTTGAATATTGACATCATAGATATACTTTAATAATTTGCATATTAACTAAATTATGAACCTTAGTTAGAAACTAAGGTTCTATCAAGCGTTTATAAAAATACTTTTATAAACATACAGTTTTAAGCGCTAAAGAGTTTAATTCTTATTTAGAAATTGCAACCTCATTATCCGTTCTTTGAACTTTTGGCGCACTTACCTTTTTTCTGTTAATTCTTTTCCTTGAGTTGTTATTGTGCTTGCTCTGAACATCTAATGATGATTCTGTTTTTACCTCACCATTGGCAATACTATCTTGTAGAGAATTTTTATCTTCTGTAGTTTCAACAACAGAAGATTTATTGATAGTTTCCAACTTTGGATCTTCTTTATTTTGTCTATTTTGCTTAGATAAATTATTTTTCTGAGATCTCCTATTATTAGGTTTTGGCTTTTTATTTACAGAATTTTCAGAGTGCGTTTCTTTAATATCTTGCAATGCTGGTTGCTTTGCTGTCGTCTCTAATTTATTTTTTTCTGAAAGTCTAATTTTTTCTATTGAATAACTATCAGCAGTTGCGTCTCTATCAATATATAAGTTAATCTTTATGGAGTATTTTTTTTCAACAAAGGTAATTTCATCTCTTTTGTTATTAAGTAAATACAAAACAGATGAAGCAACACCATAAACATTCACAATATCATAATTACCATTATAAATCTCGTTTTCCACTGTTCTGAGTATCAGCATAGAATTAGACTCATCAGCACGCACAACTCCTTTTCCACTGCAATGCATACATATGTTAGAATTCACTTCTAAAAAAGATGGACGAAGCCTTTGTCTCGACATTTCAAGCAGACCAAATGAACTTATATGCGACGTTTGTATTCTTGCTTTATCTCTACTTAAAAACTCTCTTAAACTCCTTTCAACTATTTTTCGATTCCTAGTATCTGCCATATCTATAAAATCTAACACCAGCAAACCTGATAAATCCCTAAGCTTCACTTGCCTTGCTAATTCCCTTGCAGCTTCAAGATTAGTTTTTAACGCCATTTCTTCTATATTACGCTCACTCGTAGCTTTACCAGAGTTCACATCTATTGATATTAGCGCTTCAGTAGGATTAATTACAATATAACCACCAGATGGTAAATGTGCAACTGGCTGATACAGCCTTGTTAACTGATCCTCAATATTAAATTTAGTAAAAATAGGCGTTTTGCTCTTATATTCTTTTATAGAACTTAAAGCATGTGGCATAATCTCTTTAATAAATTTAACGCAAGCATTAAAAGCCTCAGAGCCTTGCACTACAACTTCTTTGACACTTCGGTCAAACATATCCCTAATTGTTTTTAATATCAATCCGTCTTCTTGATGAATAAATGAAGGAGCTTTAGCCTGCAAAGTGGCTTCTCTAACTCTATTCCATAACTTAACTAGATACTCATAATCCTTCTTGATATCCAAAGAAGTATGGCCAGCCCCAGCCGTTCTTGCTATCACACTAGAACTCTCCTTATTTCGCCCAGAAACTAAATTATTTATGATATCTTTTAATCTTTTACGCTCATCATGATTGGAAATCTTGCGTGAGATACCATTTTGCGAAGGTTTGTTAGGCATTAAAACACAATATTTTCCAGCTAACGAAATATAAGTAGTTAGGGAAACTCCTTTATTACCACGCTCTTCTTTCGTTACTTGCACTAAAAAAATTTGACCTTTCTTAATAACCTCTTGAATTTTATAATCCTTTCTTGCATCACTATGTGCATCTTCTTTTGAAAAAGTTTCCACTTCGTGCTCTTCAGATTCTATATCAAAATCTGACTGTATTTTCTCATCAACTAATTTTTCTATTTTACCAATATCAATTTCATCAGTATCTGTAATACCACTAGCATTAGTTGATTGTCTTTTTTCTGCAAGATCATCAGATGTAATTTCTGGCGGAGTAAGGTCACTCCACGATGGAGTGACAACGTCATCTTCTTTATCCTTGGTAAGAATGTTGTAGTAGTCAGGGTGAATTTCACTAAAAGGTAAAAAACCACTTTTTTCATCTCCATAATCTACAAAAGCTGCCTGCAGCGCTGGTTCGACTCTCGTTACTTTTGCTAGATATATATTACCTTTAATTTGCTTTTTATTAGTTGAACTATATTCAACATCTTCTATCTGATTGTTCTTATCAAGCAACACAACCCTAGTTTCCGTTGGGAAGTTTGCATCTATTAAAATTCTTTTTTTCATATTAAACTATATAATTTATCAATTCTTCAACTGTGGCTTTAATTTTAGACTCTTAAGCAAGGTACTGATAGCAAACTTAATCAATCATTCCTCTTATGCACTCTAATAGTTACTAAACACTTTAATTTATCCAACGATTGATTTAATCTCATATTGTTTGGATAGTGCCTTTAAATTAGTTGATAATTGTTATTTGCTAAAATGGCCGCAGCATTGATAAATTTATATACTACCGTTAATATTTTAGCAAATAAATTATGATTACTAAGATTAATTACACAACTCTGATTCCTTATTTCATATGTACCACCTCGTACTTATTTGCTGCAATAATAAATATTGAAATTGTAGAACAAATTCTAGTTTTAAACGAGTCATCTGCCTTAGTTTTAGATATAACTTATCATTATGATCTACTAGGCTACTGCGTAGCTAGTTTAGCATTATTTATTTGCAGTACTTATGTTAATTTTCGAAAGATTGTAATCTTTAGCTTGTTAACTTATATTATCAGCACTTTTAACATAGGTTTTTTTGAGTTTTCTGGAATAGTGCAAAAAATTTACCCTATGATATATTCCGCCACTAATTTACTGGTCGTTACTATTTTACTTTGTTACATTTTTAACAACAACCACATAAAGAAATCATATTTATTAAGTTTCTTTATCTTAAACTGGTCTATTGCATATTTTTTAGCTAGCTTAATATTGTCTTACAAATCTTTTAAAGTCATTTCAATTGATCTAATTTCAATACGTCAGTTAGTAATAATAAACATACTATCAATAGTAATCTTTTTAGTTACTTTTATTTCAAACCCTTGTTTTCGTTCATTCAAAAATAAAACAGTAAATAGTTTAATTGTCCTGAAAAATGTAGATTTAGAATTACTGGCATCTTTTGGTATTTTTTATATCATAATGGTAATTTCCTATGATTATGAAATATATCAATTTACTGACACTTTACTAACAATCTCAGTATCAGAAATAAAATACTACATTTTTGTTGCCATGTTTTTTGTATCAATGTTTGCACCAAAATTTGTTTTTAAATATAATCACCATAAAATAAATATATTGTGCATTGTTACATTATTATTTACACTTCTTTCAATACCTTTTTGGAATAACAATCTAATACTAAGTTCTATTTGCTGGTTTATTATAGCGTCGGCCTTATATTTATATTTTTGTTCAAATCTTTTAATACTAACCGAAAAATTTACACAATTTCATTTGCAACTAGCAATTATATTATACATGCTAGCTGGCGCTAGTGGCTATTATTGTAGCTATATCATAATGGAGCATATAGAGAATATGGATAACGAATATAATTTATTGATCTCAATCTGCCTCGTTTTGTTTGGTCTATTTACTTATTACTTGTATCGTTATAAAAAATATAATTTAGGAAAATGGTAAAATATCAAAATGTCTAAAATTTCTGGAGATAAAGTTATAGAGAATATAAAGAAAGCTAGTGTATATTACCAAGAAATAATGATGCAACTAACACAACACCCATCTACACAATTTGCAACTGACTTTTATGACAATAACAAATCTCAAGAAATAGCCACTAAATTATTTGAACAACTTTTTGAACACCCAGAAAAATTCACTGATATTAATTTAGAATATATACATGATTTACAAAAATTAATTACTAATTCAGTAACAAAATTTACAGGGAAAAAATTAGAAGACACTCAAAATGATATCCCATTTTTTGACAAAAGATTCAAAGATCCCGCTTGGCAACAAAGTATTTACTTTGATTTTATTAGAAAATATTACATGATTTCAGCCCAATGGACAAAAAAAACTGTCAAGCAATATGATCTAGATACTGATGCTAAAAGATTTTTAGAATTTACTTCAAGCCAGTTTATAGACGCTCTTTCTCCTTCAAATTTTATTTTTAGTAATCCAGAAGTCATTAGAGAATCGTTAGAAAGCGGAATGAGCAATATTACAAAAGGAATGGAAAACTTTCTACTGGATATAAAAAAATCAGGTGGATTAATGAATATCTCAACCACTGATAAATCTTCTTTTCAGATTGGAAAAAACCTAGCCACTACAAAAGGAAAAGTAATTTTTCAAAATGATTTAATTCAGTTGATTTGTTATCAGCCTAAAAAGATAACTCATGCTATTCCTATATTTGTGATACCACCATGGATAAATAAATATTATATAATGGATTTATCAGAAAAAAATTCATTGATTAAATGGTTAGTGGATAATAACTTTCAGGTTTTTCTTGTATCTTGGGTTAATCCAACAAAAGATTTAGCTCATAAAGATTTTGAAAACTATTTACAAGAAGGAGTCATCGAACCAATTGAACATATTAAAACATTAGGTTTTAAAAAAGTTAACGCCCTTGGTTATTGCATTGGTGGTACTCTACTTGCTATTGCTACCTCATATTACAAATCAAAAAATAATCCCGTTATAAATAGTGCAAGTTTTCTTACAACTTTAGTAGATTTTTCTAACCCTGATGAAATAGGAGCATTAATTAATAAATCTACAATTGATTATATAGATAACAAAGTCTCTGAAGTTGGTTATTTAGACGGTAAATATCTATCAAATAGCTTTAGTTTAATCAGGGCTAATGATTTAGTATGGTCATATTTTGTAAATAACTATTTAACTTGGCAAATCTCCTGCAGCTTTTGATATATTATATTGGAATTCAGATGCTACAAACTTACCAGCAAAGATGTACATATATTATTTAAAAAATATGTACATTGATAATTTACTTAAAGTACCAGGTAGCCTTGAAATGTTAGGAACAAAAATAGATCTTGCTGATATAGATATTCCTACTTTTTCTCTTGCAGCAAAAGGTGACCATATAGCTCTTTGGCAATCTGTTTATGATGGAGCAAAGTTATTTAAAGGAAGCAAAACTTTCTGTCTCACCGAAGCTGGCCACGTTGCTGGAATTATTAACCCCGCAACTAGCAACAAATATTCTCATATGATTAGCACTAATATTTTAGACACCCCTGATAAATGGCTAGAAAACGCAAAAATTCACGAGGGTTCATGGTGGAACAGTTGGCACAAATGGCTACATACGAACAGCGAATCTTTATCACAATCTATTGATTATAGCACTATACCCATGATCGAACCAGCTCCAGGAAGCTATGTAAAACAACTTTAATTCTTACACAATATTTCTTTTTAATTTTTTCCAATATTGAGGCAATAAACTACCAACAATCATACCAATCATTGACATGAATAAACCAACAAGCTGTGGAGGAATATATTCCCTCTCAAGAAGAGTTAATACTGCCCAAGTTCCTACTCCTAAAATAATAGAGGTTATTGCACCTTGATTATTTGCTCTGCTCCAATAAATACCGAAAGTCAAAGGTACGAATGCACCGCATAGAGTGACCAAGTATGCTCCCTTAATTATCTCTAATATAGTAAACCCAGCACTAACATTTAAATAAGAATAACAATATACCAAGCAACCAAAAACTAATACTCCAATTCTTGATGCTAATACTATCCCCTATCTGTAAGCTTTAAAGATTCTTTTAGAATGTTTTCTGCAAACAAAGCTGAAGGGGCTAATAAAGTACCAGAAGCAGTTGACATTATAGCTGAAAGCAAAGCTCCAAAAAACAAAACTTGTAAAAACACAGGAGTTTCTTTGAAAATGTAATCTACCAAAATTCTTTGTTGATCTCCCCCAGCTTCTAAAGTTTGTTCAAAAATACCTGGTGATAGTAAAGCAATTCCATATGTAATAAAAATGGGGACAAAACAAAATATTATATATACAATCCCACCAATAGTTGACCCTAGAACCGCTGTTCTTTCATCCTTAGCTGCCATAACTCTTTGAAAAACGTCTTGTTGTGGCACTGACCCAAGAGCCAAAGTTAAAAAAGTTGCCACAAATTCAAGAGTGTCATGAAAATTAGTCTCTGGCCAAAAAACAAATTTATCATTTTCAGCAGCTGTCGAGATAATTTCTATTGCACCACCCTCAAATCTACTTGCTATCAGAAATGCAACAGCAAGTAATCCTATTACTATGGAGATCATTTGAATAAAATCCATAATTACTAAGAATTTCATACCTCCTAAAATAGTATAAATCATTACTATTGCAAGGCCAATAAACATTGTAACTTCAAAGGAAACTGCATCATTAAAAACAAGCTTTATTACTAAGCCAAGTGCAACTATTTGCGCAGACATCCAAACAAGATAACTTACACATATTGTTAAGGATACTAATAACTCAACTAATCTACTATATCTCTGCCTGTAAAAATCACCAATAGTAAAAAGTTTCATGCGATAAAGCCGTGCAGCATAAAAAATACCAACTATTATTAAGCAACAACCAGTGCCAATAGGTTCAGCTATTATACCTCTTAAACCATCATTAATAAAAACAGGAGGAGTGCCTACTACAGACTCTGAACCAAACCAAGTCGCAAAAACAGTAGTAATTGTCATATAAAGAGGTATAGATCTACCTGCTAATATGTAATCAGTAGAGTTTCTTACTCCTATACTAGAATACAAGCCAATTGCAATTGAGAAAACCATATATAAAGCTATAAAAACTATTAACATAACATGGCTCGTTACTAAGTATAAAAATATGAAAATTTACTATACGTTTTTTTTAGTTTCTTTCAAGAACAAATCGTATAAGTGAGGATGTTAAATTTTTTTCAAATTTAATGCAATTCTAATAGCATTTTATGATCAAGTTTTAAATTAGTGATATTCCCAGCAAAATATTGATTTCTATAAAATTTTACAAATATTTTTTATAGCAAAAATAACAATATAAATCACACCACCAGATAATATAATAGCTGGTGAAAAAGGTATGTCTCCATAAAAGGATAACACAACTCCAAAACAATTCATTAGCAAAGAAAATAAAAGTGCAAAAATAATCATTAAAAATGGAGATTTAGCAATGATTCTGGCGATCATTGCTGGCACAACTATAATGCTAGTAACAAGCAAAGCTCCGACAATTTTGATAGTTGATAAAATAGAAAAAGACAATATAGCTAAAAAAACTAGCTCAAGAAACTTGACTTTAACACCTCTTGACGCCGCAATATCCTTGCTCAAAATAATTAAAATAAGATCTTTATAACACGATATAAAGAATATCAAAACTATCAAAAGAATGAACAACAGTAGCTTCACATCTTGATCGTTTGCCACAATAATATCACCAACTAAATATTTAGTAATATTAATTTGGGTAGGATAAAAATAGGATAGTATTAGGCTTAAAGATATCATCATACTTGTTGTTAAACCAATTGCTGCACTATTTCCAGAATTATTACGTAACTTAAAAATAGTGAATGCAAAAAGTCCACTACTTAGTAACCCAGCATAAAAAATAGGTATCCCCATCATAACACTTATAATACCAGCAAGCATACTTGCATGGGCTAAACCGTCACCAAAATATACATATCTCTTCCATAAAACAAGGCAACCAAGAGGCGCAAAGATCAGTCCTATCAAAAATGAAACAATGATTATTACAAACATTTACAATCTAATTTAAATTTCTATTTATTTTTTAATCTGTAGTTTTGTGATAGCAAAAAAACCGTTTTTAGTTTTGTACACTCGTAAACACCCGCTTGCTGTTAAATGTTTTTCAATAAAAATATTTAACATGCCGTGGGCAACAAGAATAATAGGACACCCCTCTTTAGCTTTTTTATATATAAGCTCTGCACATTCTTTAGCTCTTTTTAACTTCTTCTTAATAGGTCTATCAGATTTAAGCAATCTTAAAAACCACAATATCCTTGAAATAGTAACCCAACTTCCAAATTTTAGTCTTAATAATGGTAGGGGAATAATATTCAGATCAAACTCAATAAATTTACTATCAAAAATTATATCATTCCTATTTCTAAAAAGAGTTTTTGCCGTAATTAAAGCTCTAGACATGTTGGAAGAAAATACAATAGAGTTATTATCTTGCAAAAATGATTTTACTTGATTTTCAAGAGGTAGTATTTCATTAATGTCAATATCTTCTGTGGTATTATATTCATCAACTCTAGCTAAAACTTCTTTATAATTACATTTTGAATAATCAATTTTAGGCTTGCAATGTCTAATGAGTAAAATCATATATGTAATTTATCGATATTAACACCATTGCATACTAATTAACTCTCATGTTTATGGTCATGAGAATGAATATACAGCCCTATTTCAGATAAAGCCTTCCTAAAATCTGTATTATCATGAAGATCATTTGGCTTTCCTGCACAACAAACATGACCATTGATACAAATTACTTGATCAGAATTTTTCATTACCGTAAATAAATCATGAGAAATCATAAAAACGGTTAAACCAGTTTTTTCTTTTATTTTATTAAGGCTTTTATAAAAATCTTGCTGACTTGCTACATCAAGATACTGTGTTGGTTCATCTAAAATTACTAAATCTGTTTTGTTTACAAGCGTTCCAGCCAACACAAGTTTCTGCAACTGACCACCTGACAGTGCAGATATATCAGTTTTTTTTATTTCATCAAAATCAATAAAATTAGCTAATTTTAGAATTTCCCTATCAATGCCATTTGGAGCCAGAATATCCATCAAACTTTGAGCGTTTAAGGGCATATTAAAAGTGAAATCAAGCTTTTGAGGGGCATAACCAATCTTTAGGCCTTTTCTTACTGACACACTTCCTTTAGTCGGTTTTTCAAGACCAAGTATTATCTTCGCTATAGTCGTTTTTCCAGCCCCATTTTGCCCAATTAATGTTGTTATCTCTCCTTGTTGCAATTTAAAGCTTACCTCATCCACTAAACGCTTTGTTTCAAAACTTTTAGTAACAGAATGGAATTCTACAATTGGATACATAATTTTCCTAAAAAAGGAATATAAAGATTTAAGTATTAGTTACATAGCAAAACAAATTTAACAAAATACTGTATGGCTTTACTGCTAACTCAGATTATTTTTATATTAGCAGTAAACAAATATTTTTATTTAATGATTTCCCAATTACCATCTGGTTTACGACAAGCTTTACCGTAAGCTTTCTGTTTCTCTCCACCTATTACTACTTCCTGAGTATATTCACGACAATACTGACCATGATTAGTTTTAAAAGTGTTAGTAGGAGTAATAGATCCATAATTACCACTATCAGGATTTTTCCATTCAACACTATTCCCAGATGGAGCAAATTCTAAAGCTTGACGAGAAGTTTTTTCAAGCAAAGCGCGATCATACTCATCCATAGATTTACCAATTTGACCACCTATCAGCGCTCCCGCTAAAGCACCAACTCCTGTGGCAACAAGCTTCCCTTCACCTCCACCAAACTGAGAACCAAGTAAACCACCAGCAAGACCACCTATCAATGTTCCACCGCTTTGTTTGTTCATCTGGCCATTACAAGATTGCAACATAACGGTTACAACAACTAAACTAAGTACTTTTGACATTATTTTCATATATTACTAACTCATTCTTCTAGTTACGATTAATTTGACTTTAAATAGACATTAAGATAACAATAGATAATAATCATTCATAGTCTTTATTGCAATTAAAAAATATATATGGATAAACAAAGCGCCAATCGGTTAGTTAGAATTGCATCATATGCATCAGTGTCAACTGCTCTTTTAATAATGATAGCAAAGACCTATGCTTGGCTTTTTACAGAATCACAATCGATCTTAGCTTCACTTATAGATTCGTTGCTTGATATCTCCTCATCAATCATAAATCTAATAGCTATTAGAGTATCTATGTTACCACCTGATGATAACCACAGATTTGGGCATGAAAAATTTCAGGATTTAGCAATTTTCTCACAATCAATGTTCTTTTTAGCTTCATGCTTATTTACTCTGTTTTCGTCTACAAAAGTTTTATTCTTTGGTTCTGAGCTTGTTAATTCAGAATTTGGCGCAAATATTATGTATTTATGTATATTCTTAACATTTGCTCTCGTGTGTTTTCAATCTTATGTTATAAAAAAAACAAATTCAAAAATAATCAGTGCTGATAAGATTCATTACTTCTCAGATTTTATTACAAATATTGCTGTTGTAATTTCTCTTTATCTTAGCACAACTTTTTGGTACATAGATGCATTAGCTGGCATTGGAGTTTCATTATACATCATGTATTCTGCATATGCACTATTTCGTGAAGCAATTCGTAATTTAGCTGATGAAGAATTTCAACTAAAAGACCGTGATAAAGTTGTGGCCATAGCAGCTAATTATAGTAGCGTCAAAGGCATTCACGAACTCAAAACAAGGTATGCTGCAAGCAAACCATTTATTCAATTTCATCTAGAGCTTGATGGAAACCTTACATTATATCGATCGCATGAAATAGCAGATGAATTGATGGAAGCACTATTAAAAGAATTTCCAAAAGCAGAAATTACCATACATCAAGACCCAGCTGGTTTAGAAACAAATGTAAAATATCGTGAAAAATTATAGTTTCGAAAATAAATTTATGCAGCTGGCTTTTCAAGAAGCACAGAAAGCTTGCGAGGAAGGAGAAGTTCCAGTAGGATGCGTTATAGTCGAATCTACAAGTAATAACGTAATTGCAACGGCTAGAAATCATATACAAAAAAATAAAAACCCTAATTTTCATGCAGAACTTCTAGCTATAAATCTTGCATGTGAAAAATTAGATAACAAAAATTTATCCGGGTGTGATATATATACCACTTTAGAACCATGTACTATGTGCGCTGTTGCTATTGCTAATGCTAGATTACGTAGACTCTACTACGCCGCTAGTGACAAGAAACAAGGAGCCGTAGAAAATGGGGTTATGTTTTTTAATTCATCTTCTTGTTTCCACCGTCCAGAAGTATATTCTGGCATGCTAGAAAATGAATCTGTAAATCTGATACAAAGTTTTTTTAGTAAAGTTAGAAAAAACAAGCTAAATAATGTTTAGAACCAAAGCATGATTAACAATACTAATAGATAATATTACAACCTCAAAAACTGGCGGAGAGAGAGGGATTCGAACCCTCGATAGAGATGTGATCCCTATACTCCCTTAGCAGGGGAGCGCCTTCGGCCACTCGGCCATCTCTCCACGATGTGAGATATAACATTGAATTTTTCACTTTTCCAGCTTTATTTTTCTAATTTAGCAAAAATATTAAACTAATATGTTTTGACTTAAAGATAAAAATGACAAATTATTACGCTTAATCTTTTATTCTAACAACCCTTTTCTGTTTACTTAACATCTACAATTAAAAGTTAGACTTAGATTTTTCACTTACAACTATGGTTTGCTAGAGTTACAAATAAATTTGTTGGGTAGAAAGTAATAGATCAAATTTATTTAAATACACACATTAACTTTTGCACCTTTATTAATTTGTATATTCAAAAAACTATGATTATTATGGTTCTGCTACATGTGTTTAGAGTCTAAATCTTAAAACATATAAATCCTAGATTTCAGGCGTTATAAATCCATAAGTATTTAAAAAATCTTAAAAGCAATAAAGATTAAAATCAGCTTCAATGATTTAACCTTTCTAAATCATTCTAATATTTTTTATTTCTATAATAACCCCAACTATGTTTAAGGATGCAATTTTAGCAACTGATCTAATGAAGGTTTATCAGTACGGATGGTAACTAATAAGTCCTGCAAACAAGTGAGTAAATGCATTAACTGGAGACCTGTGCCTATGGTGTACTAACGTA
>JBGCEX010000009.1:0-4740 GCA_045106635.1 Rickettsiaceae bacterium
TGATTGATGTTATAAAAAGAATTTTTTCTAACAAAACATAAAAATAATAGCTGATAATAAAATATTTTTAGAAATATATTAAATATATATTCTCTATGATATCCTAATATACACCTTCTAAATTTCATGCAATCGCCCTGAGCCTCATTACGAGATTACACATAAATAAAAATTGTTCTAGAGTAACCGGAATTGGTAAAATAGTCAAAGTATCTAACACTGAGTGTGTGCCTTACAAGATCCAAAATAGCCTTGTTACTACTCCAGATAGTAATGTGGATTTAATTTATACGAGTATTGAGGGTAATAAATATATTATTTCTGGTACATTAAATAAATCAAATAAATTATTGGCAATAGGTGCAGTTACGAATGATTATTTTAATAATGTACGTTTGACATTAGAATATCTTTTACAAAAACATAATATAAAATTAAATGGTAAAATATTAGCAGGAAAATTGCCTGACAACGCTGAGATAATGGCAATGAAAAAATCTGATAATTTTGTTACGGATTATGTGTTGGCTGAAGCTAGTACTGTTAATAATGAATTGTGCAGGGAAATAGCTAATAGACAAATGGAGTGGCGTGATGCTGGTAGGTTATTGAAGAAGTTAGTGAAAAAACATATAGGAGTTGATATCACTTCCTCTCTATTTGAGGATGGTTCTGGTATTTCAAGAGTGAATGTTTTAACAGTGTCTCAGTTTGATAAAATATTGCAAGCCGTATCTAAAAAATCAAATTTTTCTGAAATCCTTACTATGCTTGCTGTACCAGGAGAAGAGGGGAGTTTGAAAAATAGATTTTCAAACAATGTAAAAGCAAAAATATATGCAAAAACAGGTAGTTTAACAGGAGTAGTCAGTCTCATAGGTTATTTTTATGATCCAAAAGGAGAGTTGCACAGTTTTGTAATAGTAATCAATAATATCTATGGTAGTGTTGCTAAGTTTAGAAAGTTAGAAGATGATATTGTAAGTTTATTTCTAGAATAACTACTATATTTTACTATCTAACTTATCTCAGGTATTTTCACAATAAGACTAGTTATAATCTTGGTTTTGACCAGTCAGGATCAGATGCATCGTGAGGAGTTGGGATGATGCGTTCATTATGACCAGTAAAATCAATGGTATATATTCTGCTTAAACCTTTTGTGTTATTAGCTTGAGATTTAATTGCTTTAGTAAATACTATCATTCTTCCATTGGAAGCCCATGATGGACTTTCAACAAGGTAACCACTTGCAATTAAGCGTTCATTTCCACTATCTGACATGACATTATGTTTCATGACTCCTATAGTAAAACCAATATCTCTACTTATTTTTGTAAAAGCTATATATCCGTTACTAGACCAAGTTGGTTCTGCATAAGAACCATAATTGGTAATTTTTGTTATATTTGAACCATTTCTATCCATGATGTATAACTGTCTTGGTCCATCTTTATCAGACTGAAATAATATTTGCTTTCCATCTGGGGAATAACTAGGTGAAGTAAAGATTCTAGTACCTTGTGTTAGTTGTTTTTTCTTTTTGGTATTTAGATTAATCTCATGAATATGAGTTGTGCCATTTTTGGCAATTGAGATAAGAGCAGTTTTTCCATCAGGCGCAAAACGTGGAGCAAAAGACATTCCAGGAAAATTGCCAACTAAAGAATTGCTACCAGTTGATAGATCAAGTATAAAAACTTGTGGGATTCTATTTTTATAAGATAGATATAATATTTTTTTTCCATCTGGAGAGAATCTAGGTGTTAAGACAAGTGTTGATCCATCGGTAAGATATTGGTGATTTTCACCATCGTAATCCATTAATGCTATCCTTTTAATCCTTTTGAGATAAGACCCTTTTTCTGACACGTAAACAATTCTAGTATCAAAATAACCTTCAAAGCCAGTCAGTTTTTGGTATATTTTGTCAGCTATTTTGTGAGCAGCTCTCCGCCATATGGTTTCAGATAGTTCAAGAGTTTCAGATAGTAGTTGTTTTTCAAGCACTGTATCCCATAGAATGAATTTTACCCTTAATTTTCCAGAATCAAGCTTTTGGACTTCGCCATTAAGTAATAGATCTGTATTTATTTGTTGCCAAGCGGCAAATAAGGGTTTGTGGGTTATGCCAGTTTTATTTTCTATAAATGCAGCTGGAGAAATAGGACGGAAGATAGCAGAATTTTGTAGGTCATTTTTAATGACTTTGACTATATTATCTGCATTTTTCATGTCAGCATGATTGTGACCGGAAAATTCATTTATAGCAATAGGAATTGAATCTAGATAACCTCTGGTTATTGTTATTTCTTGTATAGCTAAAATATCTGGTGCAACGAATAATATAACCAAAGAAATTATGTTTTTAATATTTTTAATCATCTTAATTTTCCTATAAAGAAATAAAAAACTTGTTGATATACTGAAATTCTTGCTAGCAAATAAAGATTTGCAGAGTTATTATTGGCTATGCATGTTTATGGTCATAGTCAATCCACCAAAATATTATATATTGCATTTTGTAATATTACTAGACCTCTGTGCTTGTTTTTTTATTATAGTGGTGTTTTATATCTTTACAACTTAGTGCATTGGGAAGTTAAGTGGAATGTTTTTCCAAATATCATAATTTTCAGGACTCAAACCTTTAATTGGGCTAGCTTTTCTCACTGCTCTTTTAGCGCTGTCACGCAAGAGATTTTGCGATTGTTTGTTTATAGAATTACCTTTAAATTCTATAGAATCTATCTCTATATTTCCATCTATATCGATTTTTGGTGTTATCCTTACCACTACACCTTCAAAACCAGCAGGTTTATTCCAATTCCATTCTATTGTATTTTGTATATGCATGAAATCTGTTTGTGTCAAAGGAGAATCTTCGTTATGAGTGCCTCTAGCAAATTTGCCTTCATTTTCTTGGCTTGAAGTAGATTTATTTGGAGTTTTTTTCTCTGGTATTATTTCAGCTTCTTTCTCAGGTTCTGTCGTTTTTTCTAATGGTTTTTCTTCAGGTTTCTTGACTTCCTCTTTCGGTTTGGCAGCTGATTTTTCAATTTTTTGAGATTCCTTAATTTCTTTTACTTCCGGTTTTTTTGTATCTTGATTTCTGACATTGGCAATATCTGCAACTGTTAATATTTCAAAAGTGATAGTATTATCTTCTTCTGGAACTTTTGTTAATAGTGAAGGTGTGCCGTAAATAAATATAACGACAAAAATTAGATGCAGTGCTAGAGAAATTAGTAAGTCTCTTTGAAAGGTTTTCTGCTCTTGAGTCTTCATTTAATTTAATTATATTTTTAGATCTGATACTAAAGCCAATTTTGTAAAACCCGCATTTTGAATTTTGGTTATTATTTTAAAAACCTTATCGTAAGAAAGAGTTTTATCTGCTCTTATAAAGATTCTTTGAGTATCTTTTTGTTGTTCTTTAGCAATATTTTCAAGTTTCGCTATAAGTTCCTCGGCGGGAATTTTTGTTTCTAGGATAAAGATCTCACCTTGTTTGTTGATATCAATAGATATAGGTTTATCTTGACCGGATATAGGAGCTGATTTAGTTTTTGGTAAATCCACTTGAACTCCAGTTACAAGCATAGGCGAAGTGATCATAAAAATAATTAATAGAACAAGCATTACGTCAACCATGGGCGTAACATTTATTTCGCTCATTAATCTTCTCTTACCTCGGTTTTTATTATTTTTAGAGATGATCATTGCCATATTATTTACATTTTTTCTTCATCAATTGCTCTAGTAAGTAATGCTGTTAATTCTCCTATAAAATCATCTGTTCTATTATGGATATTATCAACTGAAGATGCTAAGAAATTATAAAATATAACAGCAGGTATAGCAGCAAATAGCCCAATTGCTGTTGCAAGAAGTGCTTCGGCAATTCCAGGAGCTACTACGGCTAGGGTTGCGTTTTTTGAAGCTGCAATTGATTGAAAACTATGCATTATTCCCCAAACGGTACCAAACAAACCAATGAATGGAGCTGAAGAGCCTACAGTCGCAAGAAAGCTCAATTTACTTTCTAAGCGTTCTATTTCTCTATTTTTTGCTAAATACATTGCTTGTATAACTCTATCCTTATGACCAATTCTCAAAGAATCAGATTTAATTGTATCAGTGGTTGATTTATGTTTTTTACATTCTTTTAAGGCGTTAACAAATACTGAAGATAGAGGATTGTCTATTGATTTTTTTACTCTTTCATATAAATCATCAAGCACTTGTCCTGACCAAAATAAATGTTCAAATTTGAACATTTTGGATCTAATGCTATTAAAATTCATGAGTTTATTGATAATAATTGCCCAAGACCAAATTGACGCAAGAACAAGTACGAGTATTACTAATTTACCAACTAGATCAGCTGAAAGAATCAGTGTCATTATAGACAAATCTATATTGTTTGTAGTTGAAACGACCTGTTCTAGATTTGCGGTTGTAGCTGATGCACTCATTTTATAATAATACCTATCCTATTAAACTAGTGCAGATCATATACTTTTTAGTTATTTGCGTAAACAAATTCTTTTATCTTTGGAACAATACTAGCCTTAAATTTGCTTCCACTAAATGACCCGGGGCTGTTGAAAAAGTAGTTTGCGTTTACGCATATTAATATTGTCAATAGTAGTAAAACTACTATTTGCGCGCCCGTAATAATGTTATAATAAAAGGGAGAATAAAACATAAAAATAGAAGAAACGATGCAAGGTCAAC